>JAFQBR010000289.1 GCA_017399665.1 Clostridia bacterium
AGGTGCAGGCGGACTTATCTGCGGTGCTATGGCTCGCGCTTTTGCTCAAAGCGGTGCAAAGGTTGCGGCTCTTGACCTTAATGAAGATGCCGTTTTAAAGCTTGCTAGCGAGCTTACTGCAGAAGGCTTTATTTGCAAAGGCTATAAGGCAAACGTATTAGACCCCGAAAATCTTGAAAGCGTTCATCAAGCGGTTTTAAAAGATTTTGGCGGTTGCGATATTTTAGTAAACGGCGCAGGCGGAAACAATCCAAGAGCTACTACCGATAACGAATATCAGCACGAAGCAAAGGAAGGCGGCAAGTCATTCTTTGATTTAGAGGCAAACGGCGTTGATTTTGTATTTAAGCTCAATTTCCAAGGCACGCTTTTACCCACACAGGTTTTTGCAAAGGAAATGGTTGCAAAAAAGAGCGGTTGCATATTGAATATTTCTTCAATGAACGCATACACACCGCTTACAAAAATCCCTGCGTATTCAGCAGCAAAAGCTGGTATTTCAAACTTCACTCAATGGCTAGCAACTCACTTTGCAGGAACGGGTATCCGTTGTAACGCTATTGCTCCCGGATTTTTAGTTTCTGCGCAAAACAGAGCACTACTTTTCAACGATGACGGCTCGCCCACAGCAAGAAGCGCAAAAATTTTAAACGGTACGCCAATGAATAGATTTGTTGATTCAAGCGAACTTTTAGGCGCAACCTTATTTTTATGCGACGATAACAGCGCGTCTGCAATCACAGGGGTAGTTCTTCCTATCGACTGCGGTTTTGCAGCTTATTCGGGGGTATAATGAATAATTTTTTCGATAATGATCTTTTGCTTTATAATAACGTAGCAAAAGAGCTTTATAAAGAAGTAAAAGATTTGCCCATAATCGACTACCATTGCCATTTAGACCAAAGCAAAATTGCCTTTGACTCTAGCTTTTCCGATATTGGCGAATTATGGCTTGCAGGCGACCACTATAAATGGCGCGCTATGCGTTTAAACGGCGTAGATGAATATTATATTACAGGCGAAGCAAGCTATCACGATAAGTTTATAAAGTATGCCGAAATACTACCCAATTTAATTGGCAATGCTCTTTATTATTGGACTCATCTGGAACTTAAACAAATCTTTGGCATAGATATTCCTTTAAACGGGCAAACGGCAGAACAAATTTATAATATGGCAAACGAAAAGCTAAAGGACTGTACCGTACGTTCTTTACTAAACGGCTTTAACGTTGAATTTATTGCCACAACGGATGACCCCGTTGATAGCCTTTGCAATCATCAAAAGTATGGCAATATAACGGTTACCCCCACTTTCAGACCTGATAAACTCTTTAATTTTGAAGAGCCGTATATCGAAAAATTAGGCGAAGTTGCGGGCGTTAAAATCAATACTTTTTGCGACCTATTAGAGGCGCTAAAGTTAAGGCTTGACTTCTTTGTCTCAAAGGGCTGTCGCATGGCAGACCATGGCTTAGATGCCTTTCCGCAAAACTATGCTAGCTTGCAAGAGGCAGAAGAGCTTTTTGCTAAGCGTAGCTGTTTAACGGAAGCTCAAAAGGAAAGTTTAAAGGGCTTTATTTTGGTTTGGCTTTCTAAGGAATATGCAAAACGCAATATAACCGTTCAGCTTCACTTTGCCGTTACAAGAAACGTTAACCCTGTTACATTTGCTCTATGTGGGGCAGATAGCGGTTTTGACGTTATAAGCGAACAACCTTCAGTTCATAACCTGCTTGCCTTCTTTAAAAATATACCCGATAGCGAACGTCCCAACACCGTTTTATATACTCTTAACGATGGCAATCTATCTTCAATAGCCTGCATAACGGGCGCTTTCAGAAAGGTTAGAATGGGCGCTGCTTGGTGGTTTAACGATACGGTAGAGGGTATTAGACGTAATTTAAAAATCATTTCTGAATATTCAAGCCTTGGCAATAACCTTGGTATGCTTACCGATTCAAGAAGCTTTTCAAGTTATTGCAGATTTGATTTCTTCCGCCGTATTTTATGTGATTACGTGGGTAATCTTGTTGAAAAGGGCGAATACGACGCGCAAAGCGCAACGGAACTTGTAAAAAATATATGTTATTATAATGCAAAAAGGATGGTAAAATAATGCAAAAATTTATTCCTGTAGTAGTAATTAAAGAGCTTAGCGAAACAGACACTATACTTACTGCGCTAAAAAATAGCGATATAAATTGCGCAGAAATCACCTTCCGTACCGCTTGCGCAGAGCAAGCTATTGAATATGCTAGCAAGCATTATCCCGATATGGAAATTGGTGCTGGTACGGTTATTAATGCAGACCAATGTGAACGCGCAATAAACGCCGGCGCAACCTTTATTGTATCACCCGGCCTTTCAGTTCACGTTGCAAAGGTTTGTAAAGAACGCGGTGTTCCTTACTATCCCGGTTGCGTAACACCAACGGAAATTATGCAGGCGTTAGACCTTGGCATTACCACGGTTAAATTTTTCCCTGCAAACGTATATGGCGGATTAAAGGCTTTAAAGGCGCTTTCTGCTCCATTCCCACAGGTTAAATTTATTCCCACCGGTGGGGTAGACAGAAGTAATATAGATGAATTTTTAGCTTTCGATAAAATCGCAGCTATCGGTGGCAGTTTCTTTGTTAAAGAAGCGCTTGAAAAAATGAAGGAGAGTAAATAATATGAAAAGAGTTGTTACCTTTGGCGAGCTTATGTTAAGACTTGCCCCCAACGGCTATTACAGATTTTTCCAAAACGATCAAATGCAGGCTACCTTTGGTGGCGGTGAAGCAAACGTTGCAGTATCACTAGCTAATTTTGGTTTAGATAGCGTTTACGTTACAAAGCTTCCCAAGCATGCTATCGGTCAAGGCGCTGTTAACTCTTTACGTTATTTTGGCGTAGATACCTCTAAAATTGTTCGCGGTGGCGACAGAGTTGGTATATATTACTTAGAAAAGGGCGCATCTCAACGCGGTTCAGTTTGTATTTATGACCGCGCTCATTCCGCTATTGCTGAAGCATCTTTAAGCGATTTTAACTGGAAAGAAATTTTTGAAGGGGCAGACTGGTTTCACTTTACAGGCATTACCCCCGCTCTTGGCGGAAATCTACCTGAAATTTGCTTAGAAGCTTGCAAGCAAGCAAAGGCTTTGGGCGTTAAAATTTCTTGCGACTTAAACTACCGCGGAAAGCTTTGGACAAGAGCTCAAGCTAAAGAAAGCATGAGTAAGCTTTGCAAGTACGTAGACGTATGTATTGCTAACGAAGAAGACGCAAAGGACGTTTTCGGTATTGAAGCAGAAAACACCGATATTTACGGTGGTAAACTAAACCACGAGGGTTATAAGTCTGTTGCAAAACAGCTTGCCGATACTTTTGGCTTCGAAAAAGTTGCAATTACCTTACGTTCTTCAATTTCTGCCAGCGATAACGACTGGGCGGCTATGCTTTACGATGGGCAAAATTATCACTTTTCTAAGTCTTACAGACTTCATATAACAGACCGCGTAGGCGGTGGCGATAGTTTTGGTGCAGGCTTAATTTACGCGCTCTTATCTGATTATTCTTCAAGTAGTGCAATCGAGTTTGCTGTTGCAGCGTCTGCATTAAAGCATTCTATTGAAGGCGACTATAACAGAGTTTCTGTTTCTGAAGTAGAAAAACTTGCCGGTGGCGACGGTAGCGGTCGCGTTCAAAGATAGTAAAAAGTAGGGCTATAGGTCGATTATTCGCATAAAGGGGTAAAATATGTGCTTGTTTTTTAAAAGAAAAAAAGATAAATGGCCAGAAAATGCAAAGTATAAAAAGGGCGATTACGTAAACTTTCGTTACCGCAATGATTTGTATTTTGGTTACGTTTACACCGCAAGCATATCCGAGCATGGCTCCATACTTTACACCATACAATTAGCTGGGCAATGTCCGTCATTTATAGAGGGGTATAGGGAAGAGGATATCCTCTCTCTCAAAAAATAGCGGTTATCTGCTGCGTTATTGTCACGAAAGATGCGCTTTATTCGGGTTACGTACGGCAAGTACGCGCCCCTTCATAAATGCTCCTTATCGTGCCACTAACTTGCATCTAACCACTATTTACAATATAATAGGCTAAGAGTAGGTTATCATTGCTTGCATCTAAAACTTATTTACAATAAGCTTTATCTGCTACGTAATACTTTGTTCTTTTGTTTTCACCCACATTCCTGCGTACACAAAGTACGCTCCCTGCGGTTAAAAACAAAACGCCGAGTTTGACACGCTTGCATCTAAAACTTATTTAATATAATCGCTTTTACTCGCATCTAAAAACTATCAATAATAAACTATAAAAACACTTCTTGCTATCAAGGGGTGTTTTTTGTATCTAATTTACATGTAATAAGCAGTAATTAAATCAAATACAATTAAATAGTATACAATTTTTTTTAAAAACGCCATAAAATCATTTGTTTATACACGTTAGTATATGATATAATCGTTTTATACTTTTTTATTCAATCAGCTTTTTCTATGTTAGTGGTGGAAGTTGATAAAATCTAAAGGAGAAAATTATGAAAAAAGGTATTTTAGTAGGTTTATTTACTATTCTTTTAGCCTTTTGCTTTATTGCATGTGGCGAAGCAACCATTTATACCGTTACTTTTGATGGTGCTGGTATAATTGAAAACAGGGAAGTTGGCGTTCGTTATGAGAATACGGTTGAAAAGCCTGAAGATCCTGTTGTGGAAGGCTATAATTTTGTTGGTTGGTTTGTTGGCGAAAACGAATATGATTTTGCAACACCCGTAACAGAAAATATTACTATAGTTGCAAAGTTTTCTGCAATAGAATACACAGTTGCGTTTAATACTGATGGTGGCAATGCTATTGACGCTCAGACTATTGCGTACAACGGAAAAGCTCAAAAGCCTGTTGACCCTGAAAAAGAAGGATATAATTTCGTTGGTTGGTTTGTTGGCGAAAACGAATATGATTTTGCTAGCGTTGTTACTGAAAGCATAGAAATCGTTGCTAAATGGCAAATTAAAACTTTTGCGGTAACTTTTGATTCAAACGGAGCAGAAGCGGTTGAAGATCAAACTGTAAATTATAATGAAAAGGCTCAAAAGCCCGCTGATCCTCAAAAGGCTGGTTTTGTTTTCGTTGGTTGGTATGCTGGCGAAAATAAATATGATTTTGAAACACCCGTTACTTCACCTGTTGAACTAGTTGCCGTTTATGAAGAAGAAATTGTTTTTGAAGACGTAATCGGTTCATGGGCAGGTGAAGAAGTTGCGTATGGCATGAGTTTTGCAACCTATTCAATTATTATTAATGCAGACGGAACTGGTAGCGGTTCATACACAATGCAAGGCTACGAAATGCCTATGTCAATTACAGGTTTTACTGTTGCAAATAACAGATTAGTTATGGCTTATGATGGTAAAACTCACGAATTCGCAATAAAAGAAGGCAAGTTAGTTGCTGCTGGTATCAATAGCGGTTCTTACGGTACTGTTGAACTTGCTCCTAGCAATATCGTTATTGCAGACCTTGCAAACGTTTACGAAGGCGCAGAAGAAGTTTCTGGAATGAGTGTTCCTTACACATTAACCGTAACAGATGCAGGTGTTAGCGTAAAAATGGATATGTTTGGCTCTGTAAGCGAGCTTGAAGTTGTAGAACTTTCTAATAAATTAGTTTTAAGCTATTACGGCTTAGATTTTGTTCTTGTATACGACGGTGAAAAATTCGTTGGTAACGGGGCAATGGGTGGCTCTTTAGTTCTTACAGAAAAGGTTGTTGTTCCTCAAGAACCTATAACTATTGATGCTATCGTTGGCTCATGGGCAGGTAAAGAAATTACTGCTTACGGCAACTATGATTATACCTTTACCGTAAAGGCAGACGGAACCGGTAATGGTGTTTACGTTGACGAAGCAGGCGCGTACCCCACCGATTTTGAAATAACTTCTATTGTTATTAACGGCAATAAGGTTACTTTAAGTGCAATTATTGAAACAATGGAATACTCAATCGAGTTTACTTATGCGGACGGCGTTATGAACTCTAATATGGGTTTTGTATGGGGCACACTTACAGTTGAAAAGGTTATAACGGTTGCCGATATTGCAGGTAAATACGAAGGCGCTGAAAACTTCTACGGAATGGATTTTGAAGGCTATATGGTAATCAATGCAGACGGTACAGGAAGCGCAGATTTCGACGGAATGACGGCAACTATCACTGCAGTTACCATCTCTGGTAACACTGTAACAGTTGTTCACGATATGGGCACAACAGTATTTACATATGCAGACGGTGTTATGACTTCTGACGCAGGCTTCATGGGTGGCACTATTTCAGTTGAAAAGGTTATGACGGTTGCCGATATCGCAGGTAGATACGAAGGCGCTGAAAACTTCTACGGAATGAATTTTGAAGGCTATATGGTAATCAATGCAGACGGCA
>JAFQBR010000029.1 GCA_017399665.1 Clostridia bacterium
ACCGCGGGCTCTGCCATACCCTTAACAAATAACCAATTTTGATTTAGACTTTGAATTTTTCTCATTTTTTCCTCCGATACGTCTAATACTTTTAATAACCTTATTATTATAACCAAATAATTAAGGTCAGTCAATACTTTTTTCAAAAAAAACCTTTTGGGGTTACAAATTTTATTAAATGTGCACCTATAAAAATGTAAAAATAGGCGAAAATTGTAAAATGAGGTCAATCTTTTTTTAAAACGCTATTGACTTTTTTGTTTATTATGGTATAATTGCTAAGTACGTAAATCAAAACTAACATACGTAACAAGAAAAAATTTTGAAGGAGAAATGATGAAAAAACAACATGTTTTAGACGCAAACGGACACCGTAAGTTTGGCATGACTGACTGTTTGTCCTATGCAGCGGGTGACTTTGGTTGTAATATGAGCTTTGCTTTAAAATCAACCTTAATCATTTTCTGGACTCAATTCATGAGAATGAATTCCGTTCTTTACGCATTGCTCTTAATCATAGTTCAGGTTTGGGATGCTATTAACGACCCACTAATCGGTTCTATTATTGACGCAGACAAGCGTAAATACAAACGCAATAAATTCTTAACTTACATTTGGTTCGGTTCTATTGGGTTAATAGTAGGTGGGGCTCTTTGCTTTATTCCCCTACCCGACGTTGGCAAGGTTGCAAAGATAATCATCTTTATTGCCGGCTACGTTGTATGGGATGCCTTCTATACCGTTGCTAACGTTCCTTACGGCTCACTGCTTTCACTTATTTCTAAAGACCCTGCAGACAGAGCATCTCTTTCTGCTTGGCGTTCAGTAGGCTCTATGGTTGGTAACATGGTTCCCATGGTTATTCTTCCCATGATTATTTACGACGCAAACAATAATATTATCGGTTCAAGAGTTTTCTTAGCCGCTCTTATTATGGGTGTTTTAGGATTTATTTCTTTCCAATACATGATTAAAACAACCGAAGTGCGTGTAATGGATGATATTAAAGTAAGTGAAGAAGGTCCAAAGGTTAATATTTTTAAAGCTTTTGGCAACTTTATAAAAAACCGCCCCGCAGTTGGCGCAACAGTTGCTGCTATGGGTATGTTCCTTGGTATGCAAGGCGGTACTGCAGCAGTTACAGTTCTTTTCCAATCTTACTTTAAAAACGCAAGTATTTCAGGCGTAGTTATGCTATTCCAAATGCTTCCAATTATCATATTTACACCGCTCGCACGTAAATTAGTTACTAAATACGGCAAAAAAGAGCTTGCTACCATTGGCGCACTTTGTAGTATTTTTGCATGCGTTCTAATGCTTGTTTTAAGAATTTCACCAGATAGCAAAGGTATTATCGTTTACGTTCTTTGTCAGCTTATCAATAGCTTAGGTATGGGTATTTACTCAACCGTTTCTTGGTCTATGATGGGTGACGCTATCGACTATAACGAATGGAAAACAGGCTCTCGTGATGAAGGTACTGTTTACTCACTACACTCTTTCTTCAGAAAACTCGCTCAAGGTGCAGGTCCTTCTTTAGTTCTTTTAGTTATGGCTGCTCTTGGATATTCTGAATTCCACGCAGGTAATCAACTTTTTGCCGTTGCTCTTAAGCTTCGTTATTTAGTTGCCGGATTATTCCTACTTTCTGCAGTAATGCAATTCGTTGGTCTTGGCATTATCTATAACTTAGATAAGAAAACTTTAACCAAAATGAACGAAGAATTAGATGCAAGAAAGGGAATTACCCCTGCTAGCGAAGAAGGCGAAGTTGTAGCTGAACCCGTTCAAGAAACAAGCGAAGAAGTTGTCTCTGAAAACGATAATCAAGTTGTTGTAGATAGTGAATAATTAGGGAGGTAAATAATATGAAGAAAATAATTGCTCTTTTATTAAGTTTAATTACACTTTTAGCATTTGCCCCTGCTTGTTCAATCAATAAAACAGAGGTTTCCGTTCTTTGGAGTAACTACAGCGCAGAGCGCGCGTTAATAGGCGAATGCGACGAGTTCCAAGCAACTATTGCAGACGCGTTTGACAGAGGCGCTTATATTGAAAGATTAGACCACGTTGACTACGATGCAAAAGGCAATGCCGATACTCAAATAACTCAAATTGATGAAGTTATAAACAAAGGTTGTTCAGCACTAGTTATTAACCCCGTTGATGCAAGCACTGCAAAACACGCTTTTGATAAAGCAAAAGAAAAACAAATTCCTGTTTTATTCCTTTGCAGTAACGTGCTTATCGACATATATCTACTCACTATTATTTCTGACTACGACAAGGCAATCATCGTAAACGTTGACATTGCTTCACGTGATGAAGTCTTAGCCACAAAAATTGCTGAGGATGTTATTAAAAACGCTTATGACTCAGCTAAAAAACCCAAAAAGGTTAAAGCCTTTGACCGTAACGGCGACAAAAAAATCACTTATTTGCCACTTGGTTTAAGTTCTGCTAGTGTTGCTGAAAAAGTAAATGCAATTTTACAAGATACTAATAAAGTAAATGAAATTATTGAAAAAACTTTAAAAATCAATGCAACTGCTGAAATAGTAAAAGATTTATCGCTTGAATGCGTTGACCTTGGTCTTTTACTGCTAGCAGACACAAAGACAAAAATTGCAGGTCTTTTTGAAGACTGGTCTGAAGATAAGGCTTTCCCCATAGAACTTATAATTTCAGATGACGACGCTTATGTTGAAGACGTATTAATGACTTTACGTAACGTTCGTAAAAATGAAGACGGAAGTGTAAATGAAAAAGGTATTAACTATAAGGAATTAAACACTCACTCTATCCCCTTCTACACAGTAGGTATTGCAACTAACGTTAGCGAGCTTTTAAAGCACGAAAGACCTGAAGAAGCTGCTGAAGGCGACATTGAAGAGGAAGAACTTGCCGCTTATTCTGTAATGAGCACTATCGATAAAGGTTACGTTACCGCTGCTGCTTTAGAAAATGACGACGAAATTGCTATTTCTGCAGCTAGAATCTTACGCAACTTTATTAAAGGCAAAGATAGCTTAAAGGACGTTAAAGCTGAATACTATACAGACAAAAACGGTAACCAAACAAAGAACTATATTACCGTTCCTTACACAATTTATCAAGCAGCTTAATTCTTTGTTAACAAAAAAGCAAAAAGGCAATTTAAATAATTGCCTTTTTTTGTTGCCAAAATGCCGTTTATCGACCTATTTGGCAACTTTTATTATTTATAAACACAAAAGCACCCGAAATAAAACAGGTGCTTTTTTAATTACTTTTTATCTTTTAATATACCTTTAATAATCGCCGTCTGCATGCACTGTGGCAAAATATTTAATAGTTTTAAAAGGGGGTTGCGGTTTAAGTTATAAATATACCTTGGGCGTCTTTTAGTCAGCGCCTTAAATACTTTTTTTGCGACCTTTTCGGGGGAAACGTTTTTAGCCTCTACGCTTTCTACAATCCTTTTAAATTTACTTGCGTTACACTTATAAATATTTGTGTTTTCAACAAAATTATCAAGCTCGTCGGTGGAGCTTTTTAAAAGTCCTGTTTTAACTGCGCCCGGGCGAATTACGCTAACCTTTATACCTAATAACTGCACTTCCATTCTTAAAGAATAGGCATATTTTTCTATGGCTGTTTTAGTTATTGCGTATATACCCGTAAACGGTAACGGATCAAGCGGAGCAAGTTCGCTTGAGGTTATTATTATTCGGCTACCCTGCTTGAGAAGTGGCAAGAATGCTTTATTAACGCGGTAAACCCCAAACAAATTTACGTTAAAGGCTCTAGTAAAGCGTTCTTCGCTCATTTCGACCAAAGAATCAAGCATATAAATACCTGCAAAATGCACTATTGCTTCTAACCTTTCTGCTGCTTTATTTATTTGTAAAAAGGCGTTTTTTACGCTTTCTTCTTGCGTAATATCAACGGCAATAGGAATAATCTTTTCATCTAAGCTTTCCTGCACTTTTTTATCAAGCGCAAAAACGGTATATCCATTTTGCGCCAATAAATTTACAGTTGCTTTTCCCATTCCGCCGTATGCGCCTGTAACTGCTACGTATTTCATTTTTAATAATTTTACCTATTATTTAATTGCAAGTAAGTATTTGCAAAGGTGGAAAATGTCCGTATTTAAAATAGAAGTCTTATCTTTTAAAATAGAGGGCGTTTCTGCAAGCGTAGAAGAAAAATATAACGGAACGTTTACAGCTGTATGCTTTGTGCTTGTATAAAGCTTGTCGTTTAGCTGATCTTTGCTTTCAGCTCGGTTAAGTCCACCTGTTTCGTGATCGGCTGTAATAATAATTGAATAATTATCTCCCGTTGCTTTAAGCATAGCCTCTACTTCTTTAATTGCATTTTCAAAATCTAAAAGATTATCTATCATTGTTTGAAGGTCTTTGCTGTGTGAAGCCTTGTCTATCTTAGCACCTTCTATCATAAGGAAATATCCTTCAGGATAGTTTGTTTCCATATAATTTATAGCAAAAACAGCAAGCTGAGTAAGAGTGGGCTGATTGTCCGTAGGATTATTTGGAACTACTAAATCAAAGTCACCAACGTATCTTTTATCCTCCGTTTTAAGTTGACTAAAACTATCAACTAGGGTAAATCCAGCTTGCGTATAGTTAGCGTTATATAGCTCGTATCCACTGCTTGCGCCTAAAAGTAAATCAAGTTTGCTTTGTGCCTGACTTTCTATAATCGACTTATCGCTATCTCTAGAAATTGCGTGGGCAGAAAAACCTGCTGGGGTTGCGCCTGTAACTAGATCAGAAGTAACAACGCCAGCTCCGTATTTATTCTCTTTTGCAAGC
>JAFQBR010000290.1 GCA_017399665.1 Clostridia bacterium
GATTATCTTACAAACCCGCGTGGTATCAGAAAGGGCAGAGCTTCTTTTAACCGGCTTAATTGCTTTAGAAGAGGTTGTTGAAGCAGGAAAGCGCATTAGTGAAAGAGTGCGCAAGAACGTTGAAAAGGGCCAAAAGGAATATTATTTACGCGAACAGCTTCGCGCTATTCATCAAGAGCTTGGCGACGACGAAAACGAAAAAGAAGAGCTAAAAAAGGCTATTTTAGACAAACAGCTTCCCAAAGAAGTTGAAGAAAAGGCGTTAAAAGAGCTTACAAGAATGTCTAAAATGAATCCAAGTTCACCCGATTACACCGTTTTACGCGGTTATTTAGACTGGATTTTAGATCTTCCTTTCTCAACAAGAACGGAAGATAATATGAGCATAAAGGAAGCTAAAGATGTTCTTGATGCAGACCACTTCGGTCTTGAAAAGGTTAAAGAAAGAATTATTGAACACCTTGCTGTTATTAAGCTTAAGGGTAAAATCAGCGGTTCTATTATATGTTTAGTAGGGCCACCGGGGGTTGGTAAAACTTCAGTTGCCTCTTCAATTGCAAGAGCAACGGGCAGAAAGTTTGTCCGTATGAGCCTTGGCGGTGTTAAGGACGAAGCGGAAGTAAGAGGTCACAGAAAGACCTATATCGGCGCAATGCCCGGTAGAATTATTTACGGCTTGAAAAATGCAGGTAGCTCAAATCCGGTATTTTTACTTGACGAAATAGATAAAATTTCTTCAGACATGCGTGGCGATCCTGCTAGTGCGTTGCTTGAAGTATTAGACCCAGAACAAAATTCTACCTTCCGTGATAGATTTTTGGAAGTGCCTTACGATTTATCAGACGTGCTATTTATTACAACGGCAAACACCTTAGATACAATTCCCGCTCCTTTACTTGACAGAATGGAAGTTATTGAGCTTTCAGGTTATACAAGGGAAGAAAAATATCAAATTGCAAAGCGTTATTTAGTGCCTAAAAAATTGCAAGAAAACGGTGTTGAAATTGCTCGCGTAAAATTTGACGAAAGTGCCGTTTATGAAGTTATAGACGGATATACGCGTGAAGCAGGCGTAAGAAATCTTGAAAGAGAGATAGGGGCAATTTGCCGTAAAATCGCTTGCGATATAGCTTTAAACGGTGGTAAGAAAAAATACGTAGTTACGCCATCTTTAGTGGAAAAATATCTTGGCGTTAAAAAGTACGTAAAGGATGAAGAAGTGCTTGAACACGAAGTAGGCTCTGCAACAGGTCTTGCTTGGACTGCCGTTGGCGGAACTACCTTAACCATTGAAGTAAGCCTTGTCCCAGGTAAGGGCGAAATTTTACTTACAGGTAAACTTGGCGACGTAATGAAAGAAAGCGCAAGGGCAGCAATAAGCTTTATTCACGCAAACTGCGAAAAATACGGTATAGAAGAATCACTTTTCTCTAACCGCAATATCCACGTTCACGTACCTGAAGGCGCAACTCCTAAGGACGGACCTTCTGCGGGTATCACTATGGCAACTGCATTATGTTCTGCATTTACAGGTAAAAAGGTAAATAAGAATATTGCAATGACAGGCGAAATTACTCTTCGCGGTAAAGTTTTAGCTATTGGCGGTTTAAAAGAAAAGGCTCTTGCAGCTTACAGAATTGGCATTAGAAAGGTAATTATTCCTAAAACTAACGTTAAAGATTTAGAAGAAATTCCTGCAGAAATTCGTAAGCAAATCACCTTTGTTCCTGTTGATAACGTTTCACAAGTATTTGATGAAGTTATTGAAGGAATTAATAATAAATAAGAGGTTTATATGATTATAAAAAATGCCGAATTTTTAAAGTCGGCGGCAGATAAAAGCGGTTTTATGACCTTTGATAAGCCTGTAATTGCAGTTTGCGGAAGAAGTAACGTTGGTAAAAGCTCCTTTATCAATATGCTTTCTAACCGCAAAAAACTTGCAAGAACCTCGCGTGAGCCGGGCAGAACAAGGCTTGTAAACTATTTTGATTTTGGCGAGTTCGTTCTTGCCGATTTACCAGGCTATGGCTTTGCTCAGGTATCAAAGGGCGAAAAGATGAAGTGGGCAAGAACAATCGAAAACTTTTTTGCTTCTTCAAAAAATATTGACCACGCCTTTTTATTGCTTGATTTAAGAAGAGAGCCAAATGCCGACGATATTGATTTTATTAACTATTTAAATCACTACATAATTCCTTTTACAATTATTTGCACAAAGAGTGATAAGTTTGCTAAAACGCGTATTAAGCCGGCTGTAAAAAGTATTGCAGACCGCTTGGCGCTAGGAGAAGATAACCTTATTGCCGTATCTAACGAAAATTCTTACGGAAAAGAAAAAGTGCTTATGCGACTAGATAGCATAATGCAGGCTTATGCAATGAAAAATGAAGCAGACGACGAGATTGATGAAGATGAAGAATAAAAAATAAAAGCACACCACAGGGTGTGCTTTTTTAATGCAAAAGTTTAGTTAATCGACCTATAGACGGGCTTTTACCAGTCAAAATCAGTAGTTTGAATTTCTTTTAAGCGCTTGTAAGAATATTTTGGACTGCTGAAAGAGTCAATACAAACTCTAGCGCACGTAACTAATCCGTTAGAGTCTAGGAAGTTTTTAAAGTCGCCGTTTTTAGCTGCAATATAGCTTCGTACAAACTGCGAAGTAATAACGGGCATGTATAATCTTTTAATAAACATATGACCTGGAGAAATAAGGTCAAGGCTACTTACCGGAATAAGTGGAACTTCGCAAATAGAATTGGTATTTGCGTTAAGTTTTGATTCTAACGTAGGTATAAATCTTCTACCGCACTCGCTTGCAAATATTTCTTTTGTTTGTCTGTTTTGCGCGCCTAAGAATATCTGTGCGTTACAGTTATCTTTAATAATAATTGCGCGCTCTGGATTATAAACGTGGTCGAGCTGTTTGTAAGATTGAACCACTAGGTGAAACCAAATATTTCTTGAACGTGCCGTTGAAATTTTATTTTCAAAGTCTTTAATTTGCGGTATGTTTGCAAACTCATCTAATAAGAAGTGTAAGGGGGTAGGATTTTTTGTTTGTTCAGCGCGTTCAATGGCTTTACGGTAAAGCCAGTCAATAAATAATCCTGCAACCTTAAAGTCGCTCTTTTCATAGTCGCGGGTAACGATAAATATAGCAAAATTTTTATCGCCAAGGCTTTCAATATCAATGGTATTGCCGGTTGTAAGAGCAATAATATGCGCTTGAACCCAATCTTTAAACGCACCGTCAAAAACACCGCAATAGCTTCGCATTGTATTTGGCGCATTATCAAGGGCTGTTGCCATCATTGAAATAGTTTCTTGCGATTTATTTTTAAGTAATGGATGAGAGGTAAGTGAACGGGTAGAGCTACCTGATAAAACAAAGTTTCTTAAAGAGAGATAATATTCCTGAATGGTCTTAATAGACATCATATCTCTTGTAAAGGTAGTGTCTGGGGCAGATGCTTCTTCAAGCATACAGTAAATAACGCCTTTTAAAAGACTTTGCGCACCGTATTCCCAAGATGCGTCCTTAGTGTTTTGAACAACAATAAACATATTTGCAAGCTCGTTTATCTGGCTTGAAATTTCAGCTGAAAGAAAGTCTTTTTGCGAGTTAACGTATGTATCTAAAAGTTCGCCGTTAGGAAAGGCTTTACCTTCGTATAGAGAATAAACGTCACGGTATTCGCTAATAGGTGCTATTAAAGTACAGTCTGCGCCAGGTTTTCCTTCTAAAAATTCCACGCCTACGCCTATTTTGTTAAGTTGCATTTGCTTATCGTAAAGCTCTGTTAATGGATTCCATCTATCCGAATGGCTTAAATCCTTAAAGTTGATGATAAACAGCTCGTACCCATTGTCCTTTAAGTGTTGCGCATTTCTATCAAATAATTCCCCTTTAGGGTCGGTAATAAATAGATTTGGTTTGTTTTTCTGTGAAGAAATTGCGCGAAGCTGGGGTTCTACGCACCCGGTTGTCTTACCGCTACCGGTAGTTCCCACGTAAAGTTCGTGAAATTTAGGTAAGTAATAGTAACGTAAATCACATTTTTTACGCGTTTTTTCATCTAATTCAAGGAATTGCTCAACAGAATAAGTAGTACCGTCTTTGGCAACGTAATCACTTGCAAAAGGGTAGCCGTCCATTTCCTTTTTTGGTAAATCTTTATATAATACGGCTTCAACCCCGTATTTTCCTATGATTTCCGAATAATCAACGCTTTTTGAGCTTTCAAGATATTCTTCAATATAGCTTTCTCTTATTTTATCGGTAATAGATAAATTTTTCATAAACACTCCTTTAGCCAATTAAAAACCGATTTTTCTTGAAGGTCTAACGGCAGAGTTGGTAATATCCTTCCACTCTTTTCTTTCGTAGTTGTTAATAAAATACATTCTTTTAAAGTAGTCTAATTTTTCAGTTAAAAACGCCTCAATAAAAGAAAAATCAATGTTATTTTTTCCGTAAGCGTAAACAATATCTTGCAAAATAGAAGAAATATATATGTAACAAGTCAAGCTTTCTTCCAAGTAATTATTTTTATCATCTTCTGGAACAACTGTGTAGCCAGAGTGTAAATATCTGTCGCAAAGGGTGGCAACTTCGCTAAAAATTCTTGCTTTTTCTTCGTTATTTTGCAATTTGTAAAGGTAAGCAAGCAGTTTTACTGAAGGAATATCCCCCCAAAGTGCGCCTCTAAGAAGGCGGTTAGCGCTTTCTTTAGCGTCTACCTTTCCACCAATTCCCAGCGCTAAAAGTATTGCCATTTGTCTGTTTGCAATAATGTTTCCGCTAGAAGATGCAAGCTTAATTTCTTCATGGCGAACGTTTGCATTATACGAAAAGTAGTGTGTGTAATCAAACCAGTCTGGGTTAATACAAGGGATATTGCATTTAGCAATACGCTCGAAAGAAGAAATAACGTCGCATTTAATGTCAAATAAAACGTCGTCGTCGCTTAAATCATCTCCAAATTTTCTTCCGCTAAAAATAGCGTTGCGGTCAGTAACTAAGCTTATAGGTGATAAAACTTTATAAACGCATTCCTTACATTCATCAATAACTTCTTTACTCAAACTGTACGCGCCTCCAATAAAATCAACAATTTTATTGCAGTCTTCAGTAAAAGTTCCGCAAGGGTTATTGGACATAATTAAGGTAGAAGTTAAAATTGTATAAAATGCTTCGTAGTTTTTAAAAATATTTTCAAGCATAAAATTGCCCCTTAAAATAAGAAAATTACATAGAGAGTATACACAAAAAAAGCTTTTTTGTCAACAAATGTTCGTATAAAATTGACTTATAGACTAAAAGTATGTTATATTAATTATAACATATACTGCAAAATTGTTTATTTGCAAAAATGTGCACATAAGCAAAAGGACTTGTTTGTGAGTTATTAATTAATAAGTTTTTTTGTTAACTTTAATCAAGTGGAGTAAAATTATGGATCTATTTTTAGGTATAATTTCCGGCGTTTTAATAATGATAGTAATGTACGTTCTATCAATGCTTGGATATTTTAAACTTCGCCAAATAAAATCGGGCTCGAAGTATTCTGTTGAAATAATAATTTTGGCGTTTGCCGTAATTTTCAGCATGGGTGTAAAAGCAGTAATTATTTTTATATGCGAACCTGCAAACGAAAATTTTTGGCAGAGTATGGCAAACACCTTTAAGGCGGTATATAGTGGCATTGGCGGACTTACCTTCGACGGGCTTTCTGATTTTGAGCAAGAAACGGTAAGTTCACTTGTTCAATGTCTTTACGCTGGATCTTCTTTATACGCAGGCATAATGATTTTAAGCGTTTTAACTGCAAAAATCAGTTACGAAATATATAGCGCTATAAGAAAAGTATTTGGTTTTAAATCAAAAATGCTTAAAGGCAATACGGATTTTTATATTTTTACTGCGGTAACGGAAGAAACTATTACGTTGGCAGAAAGTATTACAAATTACCATTCAAGCGGTGAAACCGGCAGAAAATGTGAGATTTTATTTATTGGTCCAGATCTTGAAGCCTTTGACGCAAAGAACGAGCTTCATCGCGAAGTTATGGCAAACGGCTATTATTATTGGGCGTATTCTAGAAAGGCAACCAACGATAAGGGTATTTTTAACTACTTAAGATTGCCTTTAAATAATGATTTTATTCTCAATAAGCCAATTGGTAAAGAAAAGGAAACAAGAGTTCATTTTTTTGCTATGGATACCAACGAAAAGTTAAGTGGCTTAGAATCTGCAAATAGTGGCGCTGTATTTTGTGAGATTGAAAGTTTGCTTAACAAAATGATAAAAATCCGCACCCTAAATGCAGGTAAAAAAGAATGCGAAATTAGAAAAAGTCAAGTAATAGATTTTTACGTTTTAACTGATAACGATATCAACTATGAATTTTATAAACGTTCACTTTACGAGCTTATAGGCGGACTTTTAGAGAAAAAAGGGGTTGATTATAATCAACTTTTATCACACATAAAAAGCCAAGGTGGAGGTGTAAACGAAAATATAAGCACAAAAGAAAACGTTGTAAAGCATATCTCAAATTATTTCCAATTTCATATTATAAACGAAGCTGATTTAGCGGCTAAATGTTTAGAAAAACAGCGTCAAAACGTATTTTTAAAAAATGCAGATATTTCAGCAAAGCAAAGCTACGTTGAAGATAGCATTCCAGATAGCGAAGGTCTATTTAGGGTAATGGTGCTAGGCTTTGGCACTAACGGTCAGCAGTCAATGAAATATCTTTACCGTTCAACAGCGTATGCGGATGAAGATCATATTCCTTCAAGGTTTGTTGCGGACGTGTATGATCCACAAACGGCTTTTTCCGCTGGGCTTTTTGGTTTTAACCACCCAATGTTTATTTGCGTAGATAAAGGTAGTGATTTAACAAGCGTAAAAGCAGACGAGTGGCAAAAAGAGGAAAAGCACGTTCAGCTTACATTTACCGATACTGCGGTTGCAAATTATGGCAAAGCAATGAAAGAAGATATTTCTAAGCTTGCTAAAAGTTTTACAGAAGAGGCAGACGTAAAAGAGTTTAGCGAAAGGAAAGCTCTTTACGAAAATCAAACGCCAAGCTCCTTTGCTGACGTAAAAAATTATTTAAAATTCCCCGTTGTTGCATTCCATAAAGTAAGTGCTTTTGAAGACGGATTTTTAAAATATTTAGATGACGGCGTTGGGGAGACTTCAACAATAAAGTCGGCCTATAAGGCGTTTATCATAGCAATGGGCAATGATGAACTCAATATTATGATGGCAAATTCTTTAATTGCAGACATCATGCACGAGCGCGTTGTATTCAAAAATAAAGACAAACAATTTACTCGTACAATTTACGTTAACATTCGCGATAAAAATAACTATTCGCGCATTAATTGGACGGAAGAAAACGAGAAAAAGCTTCCTAACGTAAAGGTAGTCGTTTACGGTGCTAGTGAGCAAATGTTTAGCTATCAAACGATTATTAACGACGAAGACAGTATGATGTACAACTTTGCATACAGCAAGGTTTCAGCATTGCATAAAACGGATGCATTAGAGCTTATATTGAATTTTAAGAAACTTTCTTTAAAAGATGTAGTAAGCAATATTCAATTGCCGAAATCAAACGGCGAAAATTACTACTTTATGCGAAACAGTTGGCTTATTATAGATGCCTTTAAAAAACAGTCTAACTATGCAATCAGCGCATTCAGTCAGTATTATAAGTGTATATACGAGCTAGATGTTGCGAATGATAACTGCTTAGATATTACAAACAAAATCGCAGTGCAACTTTCTGCAGTTGAGCATGAGCGTTGGCTAAGATTTCATATTTGTAACGGCTGGTTCTTTAATCCTGAGCGTTGCGACCAAATTAAAGAACACGATTGCATTTGTTCGTTTAATATGTTAAAATTAAGTAGCGTTATTTACGATTTAATAAACGTTGCAGTAAGTATGAAGCAGGCGGAAGGTGAAAGGAATGATGGATAAAAATTTGTTTTCAAAATTTTGCTCACTTGCAGAGCCTGAAGGCTTAATAGCTATTTCTTCATTTAAAAACTGTGAAGGTTATAGCGTTGGCAAAATGCTTGACTTTATAAATTTTTTAATCACGCAAAAGGTTGCTCGTTTAGAGGGTAAGTTAATTAAGGTAATTTTAAAAGATAAAGAACTTGCGGAATTTAAGTTTAAAAATGCAAACACGGTAATTGTTCGCGATAGAAAAGAGATACTTAGCTACAGTACAAAAGTTACGGCTACAAGTTATGAAGTTTTGTCTTATGTTCAAAAAAATCCTATATGTACCTTAAAAAACATAACAGAGGGTACGGGAAGGGCAGATGTTTCCATGCTTCTTAACATTCTTACGCGAATAGAACTTGTGCAAAAAATTGCTGAAGAATATTATCCTACTTTAACAGAAGAAAACTTTCAGGAATTAACAAAAGAGCTTATTAAGTTAAACGTTATTTCGGCACTTGCTAGCGAGTTAAAGCCTGGCGCAATTATGGTCGACTGTACTATTGCTTTTGACGAGTTTATCTTAAGTGGCCCGATAAACGTCAAGTGTACACCGTCGTTTGCTATTTACTCTTTATATTCTGCATGTGGCGATGCTCAAGTAAAGAAAGCTTTTATATCAAAAGGGCTTTATCTTGTAAAGTATTCAGATGTTTTGGATAAAGAAAACAGTTATTTTAAGCTTGCTAAAAACGGAGAAGAACTGTTACTTGATTTCGATAAAAACATAATAGACCAAATTGAGCCACAAGTAAGAAGTTGTATGGAAGAAAAAAAGCCTTTATTTTTTAAAGTTGCGCTTGTTTTTAAGAAAAGCAGATAAAAAATCAATACTTTTATGCCCCTTATATTTACAAGGGGCATTTTGCTTGACTATTTTTAATTTTTATATTAAAATATAAAAGTTAACGTGGGTTAATGTGGCTAAGTGGCAAAAAAACAAATTAAACGGCGGTAATAAAATGGTAATTTTAGGTATTGACCCCGGTCTTGCAACAATCGGGTTCGGTGTTTTAGATAAGGATGCCAGAGGTGGCGTAAAAGTATTGGATTATGGTGTTATTTTAACACCTAAGGAAGAGCATTTACCCACAAGACTTGCCATGCTTGAACAGTCACTAAAAAAACTCATTGATAAATACAAACCGGATGAGATTGCATTAGAAGAACTTTTCTTTAACAATAACCAAAAAACAGCAATCAACGTTGCTCAAGCAAGGGGCGTGATTTTATTGACTTGCATTAAAGAGTGCGGTAGACTTTACGAATACACCCCCCTTCAAATAAAGCAAGCGATAACCGGGTATGGCAGGGCAGATAAAAATCAAATTCAGCAAATGGTAAAAACTTTACTAAAACTTAAATCAGTTCCCCGTCCAGACGACGCAGCGGATGCCGTAGCTGTGGCTTTAACGCACGTTTTTACTAATAGAATTTCGGGTGCGTTTAGTATAAGATAAGTGCTGTTTACGCGCTTATACCCCCACTTTTTAACAATTTAAGGTGATTTTATGATAGGATATATTAAAGGCAAGGTTATTGCAAACAGCGATAACGTAATACTTTTAGAAAATGGCGGAATAGGTTATGAAATAACCTGTTCAGTATCTGCTTTTTCAAAAATGATGCAGGATAGAGAAGGTGGTTTATTTACCTATCTTCAACTAAAAGAAGATGGAATTTCTTTATACGGCTTTGCATCACAAGAAGAAAAAAGTATGTTTTTAAAGCTTATTTCTGTTTCTGGCGTAGGCGCAAAAATGGGTATTACCGTGCTTGGCGGTATGAGCCTTAAGGATTTAGCTCTTGCAATTGCAACGTCTGACGTAAAATCTCTTTCAAAAATAAAAGGGCTTGGCAAAAAGACGGCTGAAAGAATTATTGTTGAACTACGTGAAAGCGTAAGCTCGGTAGGGGATAAGTCGGAAGGGCTTGAAAGCTTTGCACAGTCTGCAACTATCGGTAACGACGGTGAAAATGCCGTGCTTGCTTTAATTAGTCTTGGCTATAATCGTTCAGTAGCGGTAAAGGCGGTAAGTGGAGCAATAGCTACCGGCGCGAATGCCGTTGAAGAAATTATAGCGGTAGCGCTTAGATCTTTAGGATAAAATATATTAAGGGTTGATTATGTTAAACGAAGAATTATTTGAACAAGAAAATGACGAGGATAGATTAATACTCAGTACGCGCACTGAATTTGACGAAGTCGAAAATATTTTAAGACCAAAGTCAATGGAAGGGTATGTTGGACAAGAAAAGGTAAAGTCTAACCTTGCTGTTTATATGCAGGCGGCAAAGCTAAGGAATGAACCGCTTGATCACGTTTTACTTTACGGGCCTCCGGGGCTTGGTAAAACCACGCTTGCGCATATCATTGCTAACGAAATGGGCGTATCTATTAGGGTAACTAGTGGCCCATCTATAGAAAAGGCAGGGGATTTGGCTGCAATACTTACCAATATGAACGAAGGGGACGTATTGTTTATTGACGAAATTCACCGCTTAAATCACACGGTAGAAGAAATTTTGTATCCTGCTATGGAGGACTATTCTCTTGATATTATCATTGGTAAAGGCCCTTCTGCAAGAACGGTGCAAATTCCTCTTAAAAAATTTACTTTAATTGGGGCAACGACAAAAGCAGGAATGCTATCTTCTCCTTTGCGTGACAGATTTGGCGTTTTATGCCGTTTAGAGATGTATTCTGTAACAGAACTTGCAGAAATTGTTACGCGCTCTGCAAACGTTTTAGGAATTGGAATAGAGCCTGCCGGTGCGATTGAACTTGCATCAAGAAGTAGGGGCACACCTCGTATTGCAAACAGACTACTAAAAAGGGTAAGGGACTATTCTTCAGTTTTAGGTCACGATAAAATCACCTCTGCAGATGCCTCGTTAGCGCTTGAAAGAATGGAGATAGACTCTTTAGGTCTAGACAATATTGACGTTAGACTTTTGACTTCAATGATAAACAAGTTTTCAGGCGGTCCTGTCGGTCTTGAAACCTTGGCTGCAACTATCAATGAAGATAAAAATACTATTGAAGACGTTTACGAGCCATATCTATTACAACTTGGTT
Source organism: Clostridia bacterium (assembly GCA_017399665.1). Next base: position 11,112 of record JAFQBR010000290.1, read on the forward strand.
TTATAGCAAGAACTCCAAGGGGAAGGGTTTGCACACGTAAGGCGTACGAGCATTTAGGCATAAAAATAACGGCAAAGCACAAAAAACAGCTTAGCATCTTTGATGAAGAGGATGATGAGTAAAAGTAACGCTATAAGTCGATTATTCGCTATTTTATAAATAAAAAATACAAAAAACAAGGCAAAAATAAATGTTAAAAACATCAGATTTTTATTACAATCTACCCGAAGAATTAATAGCGCAAACCCCGGTTTATCCAAGGGATAGCTCAAGACTTTTGTGCTATAATAAGCAGGAAGATAAAATAGAGCACAAGCATTTTTACGATATAGAAAACATGCTAAAACCCGGTGACTTGCTTGTAATAAACGATACAAAGGTATACCCGGCAAGAATATTTGCATATACCCAAAATGGCGGAAAGGTTGAAGTGTTACTGCTAAAAAGGTTAAACTTGACAGATTGGGAAGTGCTTGTAAAGCCTGGGAAAAAGGCAAAAGAAGGCGTAAGGCTTGTTGTTAATGAAGAGCTTTCGTTACAGGTGTTACAAAGAACGCCAACAGGCGAAAGGGTTATTCGCTTTGAATTTGACGGTGTGTTTGAAGATATTTTATCAAGAGCAGGAGAAATGCCACTTCCGCCATATATCCGTGAAAAGCTTGCAGATCAAAGCAGATATCAAACGGTGTATTGCAATAAGGAAGGCTCTTCTGCAGCCCCTACCGCAGGTTTGCATTTTACCGTTGAGCTTATGAAAAGGCTTGAAGAAAAGGGTGTTGAATTTGCAAGAGTTCAGCTAAACGTTGGACTTGGCACATTTAGACCTGTTAAAAGTGAAAATATTTTAGAACACGAAATGCACGTTGAATATTACAATATCGATGCAAAAGAGGCGGAAAAAATAAATAGAGCAAAAAAGGAAGGCCGTCGTGTCATTGCCGTTGGCACTACAAGCGTAAGAACGTTAGAAACTGTTGCTGACGAGAATGGATTTGTGCGTGAAGCTTCAGGTGATACAGGAATATTTATTTATCCACCGTATAAGTTTAAATGTGTAGACGCACTTATAACCAATTTTCACTTGCCGGAAAGCACCTTAATTATGCTTGTATCTGCATATTTAACAAGGGAAAAAACTTTAAGCTTATACGAACTTGCAGTTGAAGAAAAATATAGATTTTTCAGTTTTGGCGACGTAATGTTCCTATACTAATTTTGGGCGATAAAAAATAACAAAATGGTCGTTTATCGTCTTATAGACCGACTTTTATACAATAATTATGGCAAATTTTTCTTATGAAGTTATAAAAACCGATCCCAAATACGGCGCAAGAGCAGGTATTTTACATACACCGCACGGCGATATAGAAACACCTGTTTATATGCCTGTTGGTACGCAAGCAACAGTCAAGGGTGTTCTTCCGCGTGACTTAAAAGAGGCAGGCGCGCAAATTATACTTTCAAACACCTATCATCTTTATATGCGTCCAGGTGATGAAATTGTAAAAAATGCCGGTGGCTTGCATAAATTTATGAATTGGGATAGACCTATTTTAACAGACAGCGGTGGCTTTCAAGTGTTTTCACTTGCTAAACTTAACAATATAAAAGAAGACGGCGTTTTGTTTGCTTCTAACGTGGACGGTTCAAAGCATTTTATTACACCAGAAAAGGCTATTCAAATTGAGAACAATTTGGGCGCGGATATAATAATGGCTTTTGACCAATGTAGCGCGTACGGAACTGATTATAAAGGCTCTAAGTTAGCTATGGAAAGAACTTTACGTTGGCTTGACCGTTGCTACAACGAGCATAAAAACGAGCAACAAATGATGTTCCCCATTGTTCAGGGTAATATGTTTAAGGATTTAAGAGAAATTTCTCTTCGCGAAACAGTTCCTTATGCAAAATGTGGTTTAGGTATCGGTGGTCTTTCCGTTGGCGAGCCCAAGGAAATGATGTACGATATACTTTCTTTTATGCAAGACAAATATCCAAGCCATATGCCTAGATATTTAATGGGTGTGGGTAGTCCTGACTGTATTATTGAAGGTGTCTTACGCGGAATAGATATGTTTGACTGCGTATTAGGTACAAGAATTGCAAGAAACGGAACGGCAATGACTTCGCAAGGCAAGGTGGTTGTAAGAAACGGCAAGTATAAAGAGGATTACACACCGCTTGACCCAGAGTGCGATTGCTATTGCTGTAGAAATTACACAAAATCTTACCTTCGCCACCTAATTAATACCGGTGAAATGCTTGGCGGAATGCTTTTATCTATTCATAACGTAACCTTCCTTGTTAATTTGGCGAAAAACCTCAGAAAAGCTATAATTGGTGGCTATTTAGACGATTTTGTGCAAGAATTTTATGCAAAATACGGTAAAATTTAAAAAACATATTGCAAAACACTTGCAAAAAAACAAGATAAACTTTAAAATGTGAATATCAAAAGCAAGAGTTATACACTTGCTTTAAAAATATTGATTTTATAGAACAAAAAAAAGAAGGTGCTTTATGAACGGTGTTACTACTGCCGCTAGTTTTCTAAACTTTCGTTGGATAATTATAGCAGGTATTATTATTGCGATACCTTTTGGAATAATCTTTTTGTTAAGATTATTGAAAAATTTTCGTCGAAATGATGAAGATTATTATGATGAAGACTAAAAAATAAAACTAAAATTGTGCCCTTAAGGGTAATGGAGACAAAATGAAATTTTTATTAAACTTACTTTCAGATGCAAGTAGTGTGGTTGATTCTACCAACTCTTCTGTTCAAGCAACTTGGTTTGAACGCAACGGAATTTGGCTTATTTTTGGCGCAGTTGTTGTTTTAATGATCGTTTTTAACGTTCGTCAAAGAAAAAAACAGCAACAAGAAGTTGAAAAGAAAATGAGTTCTTTAAAGGTCGGCGACGTTGTAAAAACTATAGGTCTTATTTATGGTGAAATCGTTGAAATCGATCCTGAAATGGAAACCTTCATTTTAAAAACCGGCACTGAAGCAAATCCTTCTTATATTAAAGTAGATAAGATGGCTATTTATCAAGTAATCCCTCCTATCTCTAATAATCAGGATGCTTTCGCACAAGAGCCCATGGGGGACGAAGTTGTAGAAGAAAACGTTGCTGAAGATGACATTCAACTAGAGAATGCTGCAGAAGAAGTAAATGAAGAAAGTGTAGCCGTTGAAGAAACTTCAAATGAAGAAACAAGCGAAGAAAACGCTTAAAACAAAAAAATAATCAAAAATTAAACGCTTGCGTTAGCAGGCGTTTTGTTTTAGCAATTTTACTGTTGTTTTTTTAAAAACGCCCCTATAGGTCAATTATCAAGCAAAAACAGGAAATAATTTATTCAAAAAAAACTAGTATATATTTTATTTTTGCCGAATATATTTTTATGGGAGATAAAAAAATGAATACGGTAAATAAAGGAAGTTTTAGCTTAAAATTTTTAAGGTCAGTGCTAATATCTTTGCTATTTGCGCTTTCTTTATTACTTATCACTTCGGTAATTTACTTTTTTACAGGAACGACTGCAATATTGTTAAAAATAACCAATATCACAATTCATCTTTTAGCGGTTGGTGTAGGTGTATTTCTGTTTTCAGATGGACAAAAGGGCTTACTGAAGGGTGGCTTAAGCGGTTTAGTAATCGGGCTTTGCGTAGAAATTGCGTTTTGTGTTATAGCAGGGCAAATAAAATGGTCTACCTTTTTAATAAATACTGTTTTTTGCACTATTTTTGGTATAATTTTTGGAATTATTTTTGCAAATTTAAAAAACAAGGGCTAAAGCAGTTGAAAAATGTAACAAAATAGTATATAATAGCATCAAACAATTAAGAATGACGGAGGTCACTCAGATGAAAAGAATTAAAACAGTAGCAGTAGCACAAAAGAAAACAGTTACAGCATGTGGCGAATGCAGAAGCACTTGTCAATCAGCATGCAAAACAAGCTGTACAGTAGGTAATCAATCTTGCGAAAAACAAACAAGAGAAAGAAAGATTAAAGAAATTTGCTAATTTGCATTTGATTTTTCATATTTTGGGCTGAATTTTTTTTCAGCTCGCTTTTTTGCGGCTTTTTCCTTAAGGTTAAAGCCATTTTTTTCGATTATTTTTACGGAGCGCTAAAATGGTACATTGTTTTTCATTCGATAACGAATATTATTTATACGACGTTGCTAGCGGAAGCTTGCATAAATGCGACGCGTTAACATGCCAAGTAATCAACAAAATGCAAGGGCTTCCCTATGATTTTGGCGGTGTAGAGCAAAGCGTTATTGAAGAAATTGAAAGTGAAATTAAAGAGCTTAAAGAGCAAGGCGTTTTAATGCAGGATGACGTAAAGGTTGTTCCGCCAAAAAGCGAACACGTAAAAGCTCTTTGCTTACATATCTGCCATGACTGCAACTTGCGTTGCAAATACTGCTTTGCCGGCACCGGCGATTATAAAGGTCACCGCGAATTTATGAGTGAGGAAGTAGCTCTTAAAGCTATCGACTTTCTTATTGAAAATTCAGGCAACAGAAAGATTTTGGAAATAGACTTTTTCGGCGGAGAGCCTTTACTTAATTTTGACGTTGTTAAAAAGACGGTTGAGTACGCAAACGAAAAGGCTGCAAAGCTTGGCAAAAAGTTCTTGTTTACAATGACCACTAACGGTGTTTTATTAAAGGGTGAAATAGCAGATTGGCTTAACGAAAATATGGAAAACGTCGTTTTAAGCTTAGACGGAAGACAGGAAATTCACGACGACGTTCGTAAAACCGTTAACGGTAAGGGTAGCTTCGAGGTTATTATTCAAAACTTTAAGGATTTCGTTGCAAAGCGTGGTGATAAGAGCTATTACATAAGGGGAACGTTTACCAACAAGAATCTTGACTTTGCTAAAGACGTTTTATTTATGGCAGATAGCGGTTTTAAGGAAATTTCATTAGAGCCCGTCGTTTTAGAAAAAGGGCACGAACTTGAAATTACTGATGAAATGCTTCCCGAAATTAAGGAAGAATACAAGCGCCTTGCCCGTGAATATATTAAACGCAGAAAGGAAGGAAAGGGATTCCACTTCTTCCACTTTACCATTGACTTAGAGGGCGGTCCTTGTTTAGCTAAGCGTGTTAACGCTTGCGGTGCAGGTAACGAATATTTTTCGGTAACCCCCGTTGGCGATATCTATCCCTGCCATCAATTTGCAGATAAGCCCGAATTTTATATGGGTAACGTTTTTGAAGGAAAGATAAACGAAGAAATTCGCGCTAAATTCAAAAACAGCTCACTCTTTACCCGTGAAGGCTGTGAGGATTGCTTTGCACGTTATCACTGTAGCCGTGGTTGCGCTGCAAACAATTACGTATTTAACGGCGATATTAACAAGCCCTATAAGCAGACCTGTGAAATGCTTAAGGCCCGTACGGAGTGCGCTATGCATATCCTTTCCGTAGAAAAGGAAGATCAAGAATAAAATTTACTAAAATCTCTAAAGTCAATCTTTAGGGATTTTTTTTAAATTTCGCTTGTTCAAATGCAAATATTAGCAGTTGTGTAAACGTTAATTAAATATAAAAAAGACTGAATTTAAATAATTATTTTTAACAAAATTTAAAAAAATATTGCAAAAGTAAATTTGCTGTGTTATAATTAAGAAAAGACCAAGAAGGAGGTTCTTTTATGAAAAAGAGAAGCTTGTTTAAATTTTTATCGTTAATTCTTACACTATGTGTAAGCCTTTCTATTTTTACCGCTTGTAGTGATGAATTCGTTTCTAACGTTTTAGACGTGTTAGAAAGCGTGTTTGGCGAATTTTTGGAAGAAGAATATCCCGCTGAACCCACCGAAGAAAGCTATTTTGATTTTAAGCTTTTAGAGGACGGCACTTATTCTATTTCTTTAAAGGAGGGCTTAACCTCTTATCCTGAAGTTATTACTCTTCCCGGCGAGCATAGCGGAGCGTTAGTAACTGCAATAGAAGCAGAAGGCTTTAAGGGGAATAAGATTATAAAGAAGGTTTTCGTTACCAAGAACGTTAAGGTTGTTGGTAAAAATGCGTTTAGCGGTTGCTCTTTAATAGAAAGAGTTCAGTTTGAAAAGGAAAGCGTACTTGAAGAAATCAAAGC
>JAFQBR010000291.1 GCA_017399665.1 Clostridia bacterium
GTACGTCCTGGATTCGAAGGCGGTCAAATGCCTTTAACCCGTAGAGTTCCTAAGAGAGGATTTAAGAATCACTTCAGAAAGGAATATGCAATCGTAAACGTTGGCATGCTTGAAAATTTTGAAGCAGGTTCAGTTGTAGATTACGATGCACTTTATGTAGCTGGCTACATTAAAGAAGTTAAGGGCGCTATCGGACTAAAGGTTTTAGGTAGCGGCGAACTTACAAAAGCTTTAACCGTTAAAGCGGCTAAGTTTTCTGACGGCGCTAAGTCTGCTATTGAAAAAGCAGGCGGAACTTGCGAAGAAAACTAATTCGTGATACGGAGGGCGAAAGATGTTTGAAACCTTAAAAAATGCTTTTAAAGTTAAAGAAATAAGAGTTAAGATTTGGTGGACACTTGCTTTCCTCTTATTATACAGATTGGGATGTAATATTCCCGTTCCCGGTATTGGCGCACAACTTATTTCTTCTGAAGAAATGGGGTCACTAAGCTACCTTGCCATCATGAAAATGATGTCAGGTGGCGCGCTTTCACAAGGAACATGGTTTGCTATGGGTATCAGCCCGTACATCAACGCATCCATTATTGTTCAACTTCTTACTGTTGCTATCCCTGCTCTTGAAAGATTGAGCAAGGGTGGTGAAGAGGGTAGACGTAAAGTAAACGCTATCACGAGATATGGCGCAATTATTTTAGCTGTAGTTCAAGCAATTGGTATTTTACTTAACTATGGTCCTAACAACTTAACAGCAGGTTTAACAAACATTGCTGGCGAAACAAGCTCATCATTAGTTCATATCTTATTTGATCAAGAATGGCTTGCATACGTTGTAGCTATCATTTTCTACACATCTGGTACAGCAGTAACAATTTGGATTGGTGAAAGAATTACCGAATACGGCATTAGTAACGGTATTTCACTTCTTATCTTTGTAGGTATTCTTTCAAGTGCAGGTACTTACTTCATGCAACAAATCACAACAATATTTACCGAACAAAGCGCAGCTTTAACAGTTTTATGGGGTCTTGTATTCTATGTTATTGCAGTTGTTATTATCTTCGGTTGTATCGTATTCGTTGATCTTGCTGAAAGAAAGATTCCCGTACAGTACGCTAAACAAGTTAAGGGTAGAAAGATGTATGGCGGTCAATCAACCGTTATCCCCATTAAGGTTAATGCAAACGGCGTTATGCCCCTAATCTTTGCATTCTCTATCCTTTCATTCCCTGAACTTATTATGACTATGTTCGTTAAAAACCCTGCAGAAAGTAAATTTGTTACTTGGTGGCAAAGCTACATGGGTACGGACAGCTGGTTATACATGGTAATCCTTTGCTTATTAATTCTTGGATTTGCTTACTTCTATACAACAATTCAGTTTAGTCCTGAAGACATTTCAAGAAATATTCAGCAAAACGGTGGTTTTATCCCCGGTATCAGACCTGGTAAACCCACAACAGAACACTTAAAACGTGTATCAAACAGAATCACGTTATTCGGTGCTATATTCCTAGCGCTTGTAGCACTAATTCCTTCAATAGTATTCAGACTTATTGATGAAGGTTCAGTTGCAACGTTCACAGCAACAGGTATGCTTATCTGCGTATCAGTAGCTCTTGAATTCAACACAGCATTAGAATCACAAATCATGATGAAGAACTATAAAGGTTTCTTAAAATAAAAAAACAATGGCCGCGCCTTGCTAAAAGGCAGGGCGCGGAAAAAAGAAAAAATATGAATATTATTTTGTTAGGCGCACCCGGCGCGGGAAAGGGCACACAAGCTGCTTATTTGGTTAACAAATACAACTTGCCCCACATCTCAACGGGGGACATTTTCAGAAGTAACATTAAAGAAAGAACGGAAATCGGTTTGATTGCAAAATCTTTTATAGATAAAGGTCAACTTGTTCCAGACGACGTAACGGTGAAGATTGTTCAACTCAGACTGCAAGAAAAGGATTGCGAAAACGGCTTTTTATTAGACGGTTTTCCAAGAACAATTTATCAGGCTGAAGCGCTTTCTAAAATAACCGATATTGATTACGTTATTGATATTGAGATACCCTTTGAAAGACTTTTACATCGCTTAACTGGCAGACGCGTTTGCCCAGCATGTAAAGCATCTTATCACGTTGATTTCTTAGGTGGAAATGAAGTTTGTGAATGTGGCGCAAAGCTTATTCATAGAGATGACGACACAGAGGAAACCGTTTCAAAGCGTATTAACGTTTACACAGAACAAACTCAACCTCTTATTGATTTTTATAAGGAAAGAGGAAAACTTATTTCTGTTAACGGCGACCAAAGCGTTGACAAGGTGTTTGAAGAAATAGTTTTAAAACTGGAATCAAAATGATTTACGTAAAGAATTCGGAAGAAATTAAAAGGATGAAGGTTGCCTGTCAGATTGCGCGCGATACTTTAAATCTTATTGAAGAAAAGATACGCGTTGGCATGACGACGAAAGAACTTGACAAAATTGCTTACGACTATATAACGTCGTGCGGAGCAAAACCTAACTTTTTAGGGCTTTACGGATTCCCCGCAACCTGTTGTATATCTATTGACGAAGAGGTTGTTCACGGAATACCTTCCGCAAGCAGAGTTATAGAAGAAGGACAAATTGTAAGCGTTGATTTAGGTGCGTTTAAGGACGGATTTAATAGCGACGCAGCAAGAAGTTTTTACGTAGGTAACATAGATCCCGAAAAAAAGCGTTTGATTGAAGTAACAAAGCAAAGCTTTTTTGAAGGAATTAAAGATATTTGCGTGGGTAGTGCGATAGGCGACATAGGCTATCAGGTACAAACCTATGCGGAGTCAAACGGTTTCTCCGTAGTAAGAGATATGACCGGGCACGGAATTGGCAGAAAGCTACATGAAGAGCCGGAAGTTCGCAATTACGGAAGACAGGGCACAGGCATTCGCCTTAGAGAAGGTATGACTTTAGCGATTGAACCTATGATAAACATGGGCACGCATGAAGTTATAATCGATGGGTGGAAATGCGTCACGCGCGATGGAAAGCCATCCGCGCATTACGAAAACACCGTTTTAATAACGGCTAACGGTGTTGAAATACTTACCCTTTAATAGATTGCAAAATTGCAGTCAAAAAAATAATCGGAGGTAAAGCGTAGTGTCTAAGGAAGACGTAATAGAAGCAGAAGGCGTGATTTTAGAAGCATTGCCTAATGCAACTTTTAAAGTCAAATTATCAAACGGGCATGTTATAACGGCATATATTTCTGGCAAACTTAGAATGAATTACATTAAAATCATTCCCGGTGACGGCGTTAAGCTTGAAATGAGCCCCTATGATTTAACTAAAGGCAGAATCGTTTGGCGTAGCAAAAATTGACCGCCGCGCAGAATAAAAATTTTCGGAGGAAAGAAAAATGAAAGTAAGACCATCTGTTAAGCCTATGTGTAAAGATTGCAAAATTATCAAAAGAGAAGGCAAAGTAATGTGCATTTGCTCTAAAGATAAGAGCCACAAACAAAGACAAGGCTAACGAAAACAATCTTTTTATCTAATCGGAATCATTCCAAGCCGAAAGGATAAAAAATCTATATATATTTTAAAATAAACGTTTAAAAAGGAAATTACGGAGGTTCAATAATCAATGGCACGTATTGCCGGTGTAGATTTACCGAGAGACAAGCGTATTGAAGCAGGCCTTACCTATATTTACGGTATTGGCTGGGCAACATCGCAAAAAATATTGGAAGAAACGGGTGTTAATCCCGACGTAAGAGTTAAGGATCTTACAGAAGAGGACGTATCTAAGCTAAGAGAATATATCGAAAAAAATCTTCGCGTAGAAGGTGAACTTCGTTCAGACGTTAACTTATCTGTTAAGAGACTTATCGAAATCAGCAGCTATCGTGGCGTTCGCCACAGAAAGGGCTTACCTGTAAGAGGTCAAAGTTCAAAGCGTAATGCTAGAACACGTAAAGGCCCCAGAAGAACGGTCGCTAAGAAAAAGACCGCAAGCAAGTAAGATAAAGAGGTGAAAGAAAATGGCTGTTAAGAAAGTCGTAAGAAAACGTAAAGAACTTAAGAAAGTTGACAAAGGTCAAGTTCATATTCAATCCTCTTTTAACAACACAATCGTAACTATTACCGATATGAACGGTAATGCAATCGCACAATCAAGTGCTGGTGCATTAGGTTACAGAGGATCAAGAAAGAGCACTCCTTTTGCTGCTCAACAAGCTTCAGAAGTTGCTGCAAGAAAGGCAATGGAACACGGACTTCGTTCTGTTGAAGTTTTTGTTAAAGGTCCCGGTCAAGGCCGTGAATCTGCTATCCGCGCATTAGGCGTATGCGGAATTGAAGTAACCATGATTCAAGACGTTTCACCCATCCCTCACAACGGATGCCGTCCCCCCAAACGTCGTAGAGTATAATAGGAGGTATCAAAATGGCTAAATATACAGGTGCAAAATGCCGTCTTTGCA
>JAFQBR010000292.1 GCA_017399665.1 Clostridia bacterium
TACCTTGAGTCACGACTAAAATTGTAAAAAAATAACGCCTTGTGCATTCACACAAAGCGTTTTGGCAGGGGAGACGCGATTCGAACACGCAACCGATGGTTTTGGAGACCACTACTCTACCGTTGAGCCACTCCCCTAAACAGCAATAGCAATTATATATTAAACTTTTCAATTAGTCAAGCAAAAAAACTGAAAATAGGATAATTATGTTAAAAAAAGTTGAAATTTGGACAGATGGAGCATGCTCGTACAATCCTGGACCAGGGGGATGGGCCGCGATTCTTAATTATAAAGGGATAGAAAAGGCAATTTCTGGCGCTATGCTGGATACTACCAACAACGTTATGGAGTTAACAGCTGTTATTAAAGGGCTTAAAGCTTTAACAGAGAAGTGCGACGTTACGTTATATAGCGATTCAAGCTACGTAGTTAACGCAATAACAGAAAATTGGCTTTCCGAATGGCAAAAAAACGGTTTTAAAACAGCAAATAAAAAACCTGTTAAAAATCAAGAGCTGTGGGAAGAATTAGCCGATCTTCTTACCAAGCAAAAGGTTGAATTTGTTCACGTAAAAGGGCATGCGGATAACGTTAACAATAATAGATGTGATAAATTAGCACGTGAAGAAATACAAAAACTTTCTGAAGTACCTTTTTAAAATACCATTTCTAATGGTTAAATAATATATTTTTAGTGTGCTTTTTAATTTTTTTTCTATTTAATATTGCTTTTTACTTGAAAAAAAGCAACTATAAGTTTATAATGTAATTGCTAATAATTTTTTGTTAGCAATTACTTTTTTTCTTTGGCGAACTTATGAAAAAATACACTTTTAAAGAAGGCTTTATAGATACTTTCGCAAGCATAATTGCGGGTGCAATAGTTGCGTTTACTTTGCACATATTTGCAAACTCAAACGGTTTTGCACCGGGCGGTATTTCCGGTATTTCTTGGGTTATTTCACAATATACTCCTTCAATACAAATGGGGCACTGGATGCTTATTTTTAATATACCGTTGTTCATTTTGTGTTCTATTTTTGTTGAAAGAAAGCTTGGTATATTTTTAACGATTTACATACTTACTCAGTCAAGCCTATTAATTTTACTTGAAGAGATAAACTTTCCCGCATATGAAGCAAGCTCTGGCAATTTAATTTTTGCAACTATTGCAACGGGCGTGCTTTCGGGCTTTGGATTTGCTTTGCAAATTAAAAGACACGGTGCATCTGGCGGAACTTATGCGATTTCTTCACTAATCAAATTAAAAAATCCTGCTGCAAACTTAGCTTGGTTAACATTTGTATTTGATAGTGTGGTAGTATTGCTAGTGTTCTTCTGTTTTCAAGAAGATTACACCAAGCTACAAATAGAGCCTAGCTTGTGTACCTTACTCAACCTATTTATTGCAAACAACGTAGTAGATCGTATTTTACAAGGGACTAAGGATGGCTATAAATTTGAAATTGTTACGGATACGCCGGAAATAATAGCGCAGGAAGTTATGGCAGAGTTAAAGCACGGCGTAACAGAGCTTAACGTTCACGGTATGTATACGCATCAAGAAAGATTTATGCTAGTTTGTATTATTAGAAAAAGAGAGCTTTCAAAAATGATGAAAATTATAAAAAAATATCCAAAGTCTTTTGCAAGCTTTTCGCGCGTAAATGAGGTCTTTGGTAATTTTAAAAGATAAAAATTTACCGATAGATTTATTCTATCGGTTTTTTTATGCTTTTCGTAATTTAACCCAATTGCAATCATATAATTATTTAAAGGGTTTTATTATGAAAGTAAATAAGATAAATAATTTGCGCATAGTTTCTTCTGTGATTATGTTTGTTTTAATTTTGGCTATTACTTCGCTTTATTATTTTGTTAATCCGCAAAGCGTAGCCGTTAGTAACAGTGAGGATAGTGCAATTTATAACGGAAATAGAAGCAGTAATAAGATTGCGCTAATGTTTAACTGTTACGAGGGGCGGGAAATAATAATTCAAATTGCCGAAATTTTGGAAAAGTACGGATTTAGGGCAACTTTTTTTTGGGGAGGATGCTTTGCTGATGATAATTTAGATTTAGTTAAAAGTCTTGCTGAACGTGGGCACGAAATAGGAAATCACGGATATTTTCATAAAAAGCACAGCGCACTTGATTATGATGGTAATTTGCAAGAAATTCAGAAAACACACGAAATTATACGTGCGGGCGCAGGGGTGGAAATGCAATTATTTGCGCCCCCTTCAGGTGATTTTTCAAAAACAACGTTAAAAGTATGTAAAAATATTGGTTATAAAGTTATATTATGGTCAAAAGATACCGTTGATTGGCGTGACAAAAACTCAAAAATCGTGTATAATAGAGCTACTACGAATATTTCGGGTGGGGATTTTGTATTATTACATCCCAAAGAGCACACACTAAAAGCGTTACCTGATATTATAGAAAATTATTTGGCTAGCGGATTTGTTGTATCAACTGTTTCGCAGTGTATGGAGAATAATGGTTAAAATTAAAACTTACGAAAACGGATTGAAAGTCATAGTTAAAGAAATAGAATATTTAAAGTCTGTAACAATGGGAATAATGGTAGGGATAGGTAGTGCTTACGAAACGCCAGAAGAAAACGGCATTTCTCATTTTATAGAGCACGTTAATTTTAAGGGAACTACTACGCGTTCATCTTTTGAAATTTCAGATGAGGTAGACAGTATAGGCGCGCAGATAAACGCTTTTACAGCTAAAGACGTTACTTGTTATTATATAAAATGCATAGATGAGCATACTGAAAAAAGCTTTGAAATTTTAAGTGATATTTTTTTAAATTCAGTATATCCTGAAGAGGAACTTGAAAAGGAAAGGACAGTTATTATTGAAGAAATCAATATGACAGA
>JAFQBR010000293.1 GCA_017399665.1 Clostridia bacterium
GTGGGCGTTGTTGCCATTTCTTTAGATATGCCTATGGAAAAAATCAAAGGCTTATTTTTAGAACACAACTTCTCTAGAATGCCTGTTTACAACGGCTCTATTGACCAAGTTGTAGGCATGATCCATAACATAGACTTTTTCGCTGCGCTTGAACGCGGTGAAACGACAATTAAAAACGCTATTTCACCCGTTGCATTTGCAACCGAACACATGAAAATATCTACCTTGCTAAAAAGCATGCAAAAACAAAAGGTGCACATGGCGATTGTTGTAGACGAATACGGCGGAACGCTTGGTATTGCTACACTAGAAGATATTTTAGAAGAGCTTGTTGGCGAAATTTGGGACGAACACGACGAGGTTATTAACTACTTCACTAAGATAGATGACGTTACCTATATGGTTGACGGCAGAGCTGAGCTTGATAAATTCTTTACCCTTTTCAATTTAGAAGGGGACGACGAGGAATTTGAAAGTCAAACACTTGGTGGTTGGGTTATTGAACAAACGGGTACTTTCCCTAAAAAATTCGATTCTTTTGAGTATAAAAACCTAACTATTATTACCAATAAAATTACCCAGAAAAGAGTTTTAGACGTAAAAGTAGTTATTAATCCAGAAAAAGAACCAGAAGAAGAAAATTAGTTTTTATGCAACGGAAATTTATTTATTTCCGTTGCTTTTTATTATTTTTGTATATAATATATACAATAGTATTTTAAAAATTCTTGCTTATTATAAAAATGAGGATAAAATTATGAAAACTTTAGGTCTTGCTTTAGGCGCAGGCGGTTCTCGCGGAATTGCGCATATAGGATTTTTAAAAGCGCTGGAAGATAACGGAATAAAACCGGATTTTATTGCAGGGAGCTCTATCGGCTCTGTTGTTGGAGCGTTTTATTCTTACGGTTATTCACTAGATTATATGCTACATGTTGCACTAGCATTAAGATCGCGCGATATTTTAGACCTTTCACCAATGGCAATAAAAAACGGAACATTGCTTAAGAGTAAAAAGATGGCAGCTATTTTAAAAAGATATTTAAAAGATGCTAAAATTGAGCATTTGAATATCCCATTTGCCTGCGTTGGACTTGATATTATAAGCGGAAAAAAGGTGGTTTTTGACCAAGGCGAGGTTGCACTTGCCGTTCAAGCAAGCTCTTCAATTCCGATGGTTTTTGCGCCTGTAGAATACGAAAATATGCTTGTTGCAGACGGTTGCCCCATTGCAAGAGTGCCCGTTGAAGAAGTTAGAAATATGGGGGCTGACGTTGTTGTTGCCGTAGACGTGTTAGGCGACGTGCGCGAAATGGAAGAGTTAAAAAGTATTGTACATTATTTACTTAGAATTATTGATATTTATGACGCAAACGTAAGCAAAGCGAACATGAAAGAACAACAGCCTGATATTTTGTGTGCACCTGACCTTGGCGACATGAGTCAATACCGCATTCGCTCAAAAGAAATGCAATTTGCCTACACCCGCGGATACGAATGTGCAATGAGTGTTATGGATGATATTAAACGCGCTTTAAAATAATGGCTCTGTCACAACAAAGGGTTGATAAAATAAGTTTTATATACTTCGTAATAGTTTGTTATTTGCAAATTTTTACAATTCCAACGTACGGCAAGTACGCTTCCTTGCAAAAATTTACAAATGCCGCCTCTTACTCGTATCTAAAACTTCTTTTAGTCTTTGACTAAAGAACTTTTATCTCTTAAAAAAAATCAACCATTGTTTGTGACATCGCCAAAATAATACCAATAAAAGTGCAAAAAATTATCGCTTTTTTACACCATTTTTAACTAAAAAGCATAAAAAAACCTTGCTATAGGTCGATTAGCAAGGTTTTTTGTTTTTTTAATAAGATTAAATTTAAAAGATAATTAATTATGAATATAGTTTAGATGCGAGTTAGATTGGTAAAAGCAAGCATTGACTGAAGGGAGTGTACTTTTGCGTACGTAACCCAAATAAAGCGTATCTTCCGCGAGAATAACGAAGCAGATAAGCTTATTGTAAATAAGGCTTAGATGCAAGTTAGTGGCTTAAAAATGCGGATTTGGCGAAAGGCGCGTACTTTTGCGTACGTAACTGAGCCAAAACGCACTTTTTGTGGCAAATGCGTAGCAGATAAGGCTTATGTAATAAGTTTTAGATGCAAGTTAGTGGCACGATAAGGAGCATTTATGAAGGGGCGCGTACTTGCCGTACGTAACCCGAATAAAGCGTTTCTTCCGTGAGAATAACGAAGCAGATAAGCTTATTGTAAATAAGGCTTAGATGCGAGCGTGTCAAACTCGGCGTTTTGTTTTTAACCGCAGGAAGCGTACTTTGTGTACGCAGGAATGTGGGTAAAAACAAAAGAACAAAGTATTCAGCAGATAAGCTTATTGTAAATAAGGTTTAGATGCAAGTTAGTGGCACGATAAGGAGCATTTATGAAGGGGCGCGTACTTGCCGTACGTAACCCGAATAAAGCGCATCTTTCGTGACAATAACGTAGCAGATAAAGCTTATTTTTTGTAAAAAGTTTGGCATAACCCAATAGCCTGCTCAGTAAAATCACCGTTCATATCTAGCCAAATGGCGTTTTTCTCTTTTTTAAACCAAGTGATTTGACGTTTTGCAAAGTGACGGATTTCTTTTAAAAGCTCGGCGCGGTAATCTTCGTAAGAATACCTGCCGTTTAAATATCTATTGGTGTAACGGTATTCAAGGCCAAGTCCTTCTAAAAATTCTTCAGTTGCGCCATTTTCCTTTAACGTGCGAACTTCTTCTACCATACCCAATTGTAAGCGTTTATCTAAGCGAATTTCTATTCTTTTATAAAGTTCTTCACGCTCTGGCACAAGCACAAGTTGCATAACCTCGTATAAAGGCTGGCTTTCCTTTGCTTGTATGCCCTTTATTGCTTTTTCTAATCGCCTTGCTAAATGGCGGGGGGAAACACCATCTGGAATTTCTTGGCCAAGGGCACGCATTTCTTCTTCAATTTGTTCTTTAGTAAGTGTATTAATTCTATTGCGAAGTTCTTCGTCTACTTCTTCCTCGCCCATATTAAACCCTTCGCATACTGCGCGCGAATAAAGGCCCGTTCCGCCAACCAAAAAGGGGCGTTTGCCTCTTGCTAATATATCGTTAATCGCGTTATAGGCAAGTTTTTGGTATTCTTTTGCACTAAAATAATCGTTAGGATTTTTAATATCTAACAGGTGATGAACAGCCATTTGCTGTTCTTCTTTAGTTACTTTACCCGTACCTAAATCTAGCCCTTTAAAAATCTGACGGGAATCGCAAGAAACTATTTCGCCACCAAACGTTTGGGCTAAAACTATACCCAAATCGCTTTTGCCAGAGGCCGTAGTTCCCACAACGGAAACAAGCTTTTGCATAATATACTCCTTAAAAAACACCCTTGCCAAAATTAGGCAAGGGTACTTTTTGTTAAACTTAAAAAATTATAGAACAACGATAGATTTAATAACTGCCTTTAAAACAGGGATATATCTAAAGTTGTCTGCAGTTGTAAGCTTAGAAGCTAAATCATCTGCTTCAGCATCTGTAAGCATTGCTGCGTTAACAGCTTCTGCATTATTAAAATCAGATACAACGCCTTTGAAGTAGTGGAATACGTCGTTATATTCAGCATAAGTAAAGGTTTGACCTTGCCAATTTGCAACGAAATCATCATCTTCTGCCTTGCTTTCGTCTTTTACGCAGTAGTAAATTTTTCTGCCGTTAGCGTCTTGCAAACAGTCTTTAACCTTCATAATTTTTTCTAAACTGCTTAGGTATTCAACAGAAGAGCTATCTGCTTCTTTATTACCGTCGTCAGAAACGATTTGACCAAATACGCAGTAATCCTTTACTGTAAAGGGTGCGCTTGATGATAATGCTACTGCTAAAGTTGCTTTACCGGTGTTGTATTTTGATACGCCGTTTGAACCAACGTTATCACGTTTTAAAATGATTGAACCTTGAGAAACAGAAAGCTTGTTACCAACAAGACCGTTGTTTTCAAATTCGCCCTTAACGGTTTGAACATTACCGTCTTTAGCTGCGCCAATAGTACCGCCACTTAAGCTGTAATCACCAAATTGGAAATAAGTTGAAGTTAGGTTTGTAATGTCTGCGCCGTTGTAGTAACCGTTTTCGATAAGACCTTTAACCTGTTTAAAGGTTTCGGGCGCAAAGTTAACGTAAAGCTTTGCTTCTACCTCGTAATCGGTTGAAACGCCATCTGCGTTCTCTAAAGTGATAGTAATTTTAATACGTTCGATATCACTTCCTAATTCTACTTCACCACAAGCAGATAAAGAGAAAAGTGTTACTAATGTAAGCACTGCGGCAACAAGTTTTGCAAATAGTTTTTTCATTATATTCCTCCCGGGAATGATTTATTTTTTATTTTGGCTCTGTCACAACAAACGGTTGATAAAATAAGTTTTATATACTTCGTAATAGTTTGTTATTTGCAAATTTTTACAATTCCAACGTACGGCAAGTACGCTTCCTTGCAAAAATTTACAAATGCCTCCTCTTACTCGCATCTA
>JAFQBR010000294.1 GCA_017399665.1 Clostridia bacterium
ATCTTTCTCCGATACACAGTCAATTTTTTGACTGTCCTACTAGTGATTGCTTGCCAAACCCTTATATACAGCAAAGAAGCTATACCGTTAATTTTTTCAGTTATAGCGGTTACAACATTTATTCTGCTATTCCAAACGAGTTTAAAAATGCAGAGCAACTTTATCGCAATCACGTAAAAAATCACTATTTAAGCTTACCGCAGAGCACGAATGCTCAAGTGACAGACTTTTTAAACGATAACGGAATTTATGCAGGTGACAAAGACTGCATAGAAAAGGTTTTTGACCTACTAAGTGAGTATACGTATGACATTTATTATGACCAAGCGCTAGATAACGAAAGCGACGTTGTTATTTCCTTCTTGACGGAATATAAGGAGGGTATTTGCCAGCATTTTGCTTCTTCTGCAACGGTAATGTTTAGGGCAGTCGGCATACCTGCAAGGTACGTTGGCGGTCTTTACGCGGGTAATCTTTTGGCTAATCAAGAAACTGTACTTACTGCAAACTCAGCTCACGCCTGGGTTGAAATTTATAAAGACGGCGTTGGCTGGATTAGACTAGATCCTACCTCGGTTGCTATTGTAGAAAACGCCCTTCCTTCAGGAAGTTATCCTTCTAGTGATTATAAGGAAGGAAATTCAAACGAAGGCTCAGGTGACGGAGATAGCTCAGGTGGCGGTTCTGGAGGTGGCTCGGGTGGTAATTCTGGCGACAGTTCAACTGGCGGTTCAGGGGATAGTTCAACGGATAGTTCTAATGATAGCTCTTCAAACTCAAGCACTTCCTCAAACTCAAGCAATAGTTCAAGTTCGAGTAGCTCCTCAAGCTCAAGTAATAGTTCAAGTAGTGAATCTAGTAGTTCAACTTCTCAGCCAGACACTTCAAACGAAAATTGCTCTTCAAAGGATATTCCTTGGCAAACGATAGCTATCGTAGGGTCAGCTTTAATGGTAAGCGCAATAGTTGTGGCGTTAATTGCTCTTTTAAGAAAGACGAAGAAAAAGATAAAGGTTAGAAGAAAGCAAGAAACGCAGGATGAAATTCTGCCAGAAGAGGTTGCTACGCTTGCTATAGATGAAGAAACTCGCATTGCGACTGAAATTATTCGCGAAAATTATAAGGAATTTATAAAAATCGCGGGTAAAAACGGTATTCGCAAATACCCGAAGGATACAACTCAATCTTTAAGAAATAAATACAGTTACGCTATTGGTCCCAATCAAGCTATGGAAATTCTTACTCAGCTGTATCGCATTGCAAGATATAATAAGAACGAAAGGCTAACCATGGATGATGCAAATCAGTCTAAATTATGCCTCGATATAATCAAGCAATCTTTTGCAAATCCTGAAAGTAAAACAGAAGATGGCGATAAAGAATAACCTATTTATAGTATCTATACATAAAAAATAAGCACACCTTTTACAAAAAGTAAAAAGTGTGCTTTTTTTATTCGTTTAGGCTTATTTTATGCTTATTGGAGTTATTGGTGAAATTATTTTTAATGTCGGTTTATGGGCTAATCTTACTGAAATAGCGGTTAAAATTATTGGTAAATAGGTAATTATTACGCCCAAAATGCGCTCAACAATGTTTTCGCTAATAAAAAACTGATTGTATGCGTTAAAAAAGCAAAATACCGTTTCTGCAATGAGTAACAATATAGAAAAGATTATTATATTTCTTGCTCGCTTGTTTATAATCGCTTGCTGTTCGATATTTTTATTTTTTATTTTGTAAGAAGAGGCGTAAAAGGAAACCTTTGTCATTGTGTTAGCATCTTTATCAAGTAGGATAGCGCAATTTAAAGGCTTAAAAGTACCGAGTAAAAGCAATAGACTAATAAACGGAACAACGAAGTGTGAAATTTTAGCAATGCCTTCAAGTTCCATTACGTAATTTTGCTTATATATATTGTTTAGTGTGGTTGAAATTTGGTTTTGCATACAGCTAATCGTAAATAAAGAAGTGCAGATAAATAAACTCAAATCTCTTGCAAAGTTAATTATAAACTGCTGCAAATGAAATTTGTTTTTTTCAAGCTCGTAGCAAGAGTATGCGTGCTTTAATCCAACTGTAGCAATAAAGAAGATTACGTAAAATACTATAAAAACTATTGTTGCAGGCGTTAGACTTTGCGAGGATGTGCGACCAATTAAAGCAAGAATAAGTGTGCCTATAAAGCATTTAGAGAACCTTTCGATTATGTCAAAGGTTAATTTTTTGTGGTCAATTCTGCTGTTATGAACGTCTATAACCTTTAATAAGCTTCGAATATTTTTTACTGCGCGAACAATCATTATTATACTAAGTATAGCGTAAACGAAAAGGGCAATACATCCAATAACAAACCTTGTTAAAAGAACTTCAGGGTAAATGATTTCTTTATATGGCAACCCATTTATCCAATGCGCAATATCGGGCAGGGTAAACTTAAGGTCAAAAAAAGAAATAGTTCCAACGAATAACTGTAAAAGTAGAAGAGCTACGTTAAGTACCGTTGCTATCGAAGCAAGTGTAATGCAGGAAATAGTTGTGGCTTTATTTAAAAATTTGGTGTTGTTTTCAAGTAGGGCCGCTTTTATGGCTTCGCGCTCGCTAATAGCTTCAGGCGTGTCTTGCGGTATGGATTTTTCTAACTCTTCCATATCAGCCTAATCAGCATGATTATGGCGGCAAACGCTGCGCACGCCAAAGCAATAATCGCGCTTTTTAATTTTTTTAAAAATTCAAAGTCCATAAAAAATAAAGCCCTCTTTTTTTAGTTTTTTTTGCCACAAAGAAATCTTTCTTAAATTATAACACCGGGGGTGTTTTCAGTCAAGCATATTAAAAGGCAAACAAAATTATAAAATCCCTTCTTTTTTAAAAAAAGAATACAAAACAGAAGAAAACTTAATAAAAAAGCAAACAAAAATTGTGCCGAATATATTGATAATCGACCTATAGCCCCGCTTTTGTGAGATTACTGAATATAAAAAGACGTTTTTTTACTTGCTTTTATATTGCAAAAAATTTGGAGGCTTTTTTTTGCGCTATACAAAAAGTTTGTTTTAAGGCTTTAATTTTGCGGAAATTTTTTTTATTACATAAAAAAGCTTGGAAATATCTTAAAAATTTGGTATTATATTAAAGAGGTGAAATCATGAAAGAAATTAAATTATGTGCATTTGCAGACGAAGCTTCACAGTCACTACAAGGGCAAATAGAGGCGCTTACTAAAAATTCAATTCCTTATTTGGAAGTAAGGGGTATTAACGGAAAAAACGTTTCTGCTTTTACTGAGCAAGAAGCAAAAGAATACAATAAGCAGTTAAAAGATAACGGTATAAAGGTATGGTCTATTGGTTCGCCCCTTGGCAAGGTAGATATAGGGGTTGATTTTAACCAATATAAAGACACGGTAAAGCGCGTTTTGCAAACTGCTAATATTTTTGAATGCGACAAAATAAGAATGTTTAGTTTCTTCCATGCTTATAACGAACGCAATAAAGTTATGGATTATCTTTCTCAAATGGTACAGCTTGGCAATGAATTTGGCGTTAAGATGTATCACGAAAACGAAAAAGATATCTACGGCGACGTTGCTGAAAGAGTTCAAGATATTATGAATACAGTTAGCGGATTGGAATTTATTTACGATCCTGCAAATTATTTACAATGTGGCGAAAATGCAGATAAAACCTTAAAGATGTTTCATTCAAAAACGGGCTATTTCCACATTAAAGACGTTATCGCAAGCACGGGCGAGCTAGTTCCTGCAGGTTTTGGTGACGGCAAAATACCTACTCTTGTAAATATGCTTGATGGTAGCAAGGTTTTAACTTTAGAACCCCATCTTGCTGTATTTGAAGGCTATTCATCTATCGATAACAGCGAAATGAAAAATAAATTCTGTTATTCTTCTAACGTAGAAGCTTTTGATGCCGCTGTGAATGCTTTAAAACAAATAATTATAGGGTGTGGGTATGTTGTTGCGGAAGACGGTCTACGCTTTACAAAATAAGCTTTATCTACTTCGCATTTGTCGCAAAAAGTGCGTTTTTACTCAGTTGTTTACGCTAAGTAAACGTCCTTCGTAAAATACTCCTTGTTTGTGCCAACTGCTCGCATCTAAACCTTATTTACAATAAGCCTTATCTGCTACGCAATACTTTGTTCTTTTGTTTTTACCCACATTCCTGCGTACGCTAAGTACGCTCCCTGCGGTTAAAAACAAAACGCCTCGTCTTGCTTGCATCTAAACCTTATTTACAATAAAACTTGCTATTTTA
>JAFQBR010000295.1 GCA_017399665.1 Clostridia bacterium
TAGGTTTTTTTGCGCCGCTTTTTTCACGAAAAAAGGGCGGGACAGGAGTCAGCACAAAATTCTGTTTTTACCTTCATAAAACACAACCTTTCTTAGTCTTTTGTTGTTTATTCTATCAAAAAAAAAAAAAATCAAATGAGCTTGTGCGTTTTTTGTGTGATTTAACAAAATTTTAAGTTAACTTTATTTTTGCTGATGATTTTTAAATCTATAATTATTTTTTTTACAACTAAAATAGGCTAGATCATCCAAATCCAAAACTCTATGTATGACACAGAATTTTATATTTTATTTTCATAAAATCACAATACCTCTTATCTTTTTTGAGCGCTCTAACTAAGCTCTTCCTTAGCCGTGAGAACAAAGAAAATAAATATTTACTTTTTTGTGACCCAGCTCACAACAAAGTTGAGGGGTAGGCTAGCCGAAATCCCCTTTGGCATTTTAGGCATTTTGCAGCTTTGAATGGACTCAAATGGGGTGATCTATATTTTTAGCTACCACCAAGCCACTTGCAAGTTTAGGTTTAATGAACGCATTGACATCAGTTTCCCCATTACACCGCTTTGTATAAAAGGAATTTCCCTTAAATTGAGTTGAATTATTGCAAAATAAAGAGGCCGCACTATACGTGCGGCCTCTTTATTTTAATTTTATATTTAAATTTTTGAAAATTCGGTAATTAGAAAATAGAAAAATACGCATTTGTAATTTTTCTACAAAAGGCACCGATCAAGAGTAGACGTTAAATTAAAAGGCAAAGGGTTAGCATTTAAGTAATAGAAAATTAAATTAGGTAAATCCAACAAAAATCATCTTAATTCGTTGTTATTCAGCATTTAACGCAGCCATATAACGTTCGGCTGCACTTCGCGACAAAGTTTTGTTATAAGCTTGAAAGTTAAAAAACATAAAGCGTGTAACCCATTACAAGACTAGGTGCAATACAACAATAGAGAGATTTTTTAGAGACAAAAAGCGCCATCCATCTATGGAGGCAGCGTCAAGTAAATATTGCTTCTCGTTTTTTGTACCATTTTTCAATTCATTACTATTACAGCTTTTGGAAGTTGTTTGGGGTACACTTTAAATTCTTTGTTTTTGCGTTGCGTTAGTTAAGGCCAACGAGCAACAATTATTTGACGCTGTTATCTATGGGGGCACATTGGGGCTTTGAACCTAAGTAAAAAGCAGAGAAATACACGTTAACTGCGTGTATTTCTCTGCTTTTTTGTTTCGTTCCTTCAGGCCTTGTCTGAGTGCGGGAGAAGAAGTTATGAGACGTTGGCTTTTTTGTAAAGACTCCAGGTTATATAAAGCGATTAAACGCGTGTGCAAAGCGACAATAGTTGTTAAAAATTTGGTCCGCGACTTAGCTCCAGAGCCTCACTGGTATTACATACGTTATCCGTAGCCGTCCGAATTGTTTGAAAAAATCAAATAATTTGGAGGTACGGAAATGAAAAACCGTCATGAAAATATAAAAAATGAACTAGCTTACTTTTATAAAGTTATAAAAAATCTGGATATAAAGGACAGCATTAAACAATCAAAAATAAATGGACACGAAACGCCCCTTGACGAAATTTTATACAACCAATTTTCTGTTGGTGAGAACATGGACAAGCACTTAGAAGAACGAAATTTACTGGGCTGGATTGAACTGATTGAGAATCAAAAACTATATAAGGCAGTGAAAAGTCTATCTATTGAAGACCAGATTTTTATCAGCTACATAGTTAAAGAAGGACGAACTCAACGTGAACTATCACGGACATACGGTGTTGCACAAAAAAATATAAGTAAAAGATTTAATCGTGTTATAGAAAAAATCAAATATTTATTAGGCTAAAA
>JAFQBR010000296.1 GCA_017399665.1 Clostridia bacterium
AATAAGTACGCAGTAACCTTCTATGCAGACGGTCAAGTTGTAGCATTCGAAGAAATTGAATACGGCGCAGTAATTACGCTTCCTGCAGATCCTGTTAAGGAAGGCTATACTTTCAAGGGTTGGAGCGGATATACCGACGGTATGACCGTTAGCGGAGCACATACATTCAATGCTATTTTTGAAGAAGTTGAAACACCGGGACAAAATCCGGGCGATTCAAGCAACTCTGACAGTTCTAGTGTAGAGCAAAGCAAACCAAAGACAAGCTGTAAATCATCAGTAGATGGCTCTATGGCAATCTTCTTTGTAATTGCTTGCGGTGCGTTTATTGCTATCAGACGTAACAGAAAAGACTAATAAAGTAACAAAAACATAAAAAAAGAACAAAGTCGGCTCGCTTCGGCGAGCCGATTTTAAAAAACTATCTAATAGACTAAAACTTTTGGAGTTAATTATGAAAAAAGGTAGAGTGACTATTCCTACAGACGTAAATTTCGTTGAAGGAACTAAAAAATACGTTAAAAGATGGGGTGCAGATGCCGTTCGTGACTGCGACGGAACTGAGCTTCCCGAAAATGCTCTAGAGCTAGCTGATAAGGTTTATAAGACCTATTTTGTAGTGCGTGGCGATAACGATTTTGCATACGAAAGCGATTCTCACATGCAAAATATCGCGCTTATTTCAGAGCGCGCAACAGCTTTTTCTAATCGCTTAGAAATAGACCTACTAAAGACCTTATTTGATGAACAAATCAAGGTTAATACCACCGATTACAGAAAATATTGGCAGGTTTTTGATAGAACTACGGGCGAAGAAGTGCCTCTTTGCGATTGGGAATACATTGGTAATAACACCGTTGTTGTAACTAACGCTAAAAAGATGCACGAATACACCGTTAACTATTTCGGTTATAGCCTTTGGGACGCAACTCAAGTATATAACTATACTTGCAATGGCTGGACTATTACTAAAGATAGAGATTACGACCCAATTTACCCCGACGTATTAGAGCATATTCTAAACAGTCTTGATAAGTGGATGGATGAAAATCCTAACGTTAACGTAATTCGCTTTACCACCTTCTTTTATCATTTCTTTATTTTATATCATACGGGCAACAGACAAAAGCTTTTTGACTGGTATAACTATTCAATGACTGCAAGCCCAGCTATGTTTGAAATGTTTTATAAGGAATACGGTTACGAAATTAAGCTGGAAGATTTACTTACAGAAGGTTATTACGGCAACCACTTCTTAGTTCCATCAAAGGCTATGCTTGATTATATGGACTTAGTTCAAAAATTTGTTTCGCGCACAATGAAACAAATCATTGATAAAGTTCACGCAAGAGGCAAGGAAGCTATGATGTTCTGGGGGGATAACTGGATGGGCGCAGAGCCATACGGCAAATACTTTGCAGAAATGGGCTTAGATGCCGTAGTTGGTAGCGTTTCTTCAGGCGCAACCTTGCGCGCTGTAAGCGATATTCCCAATCTTAAGTACAAAGAAGTCCGCATGATGCCTTACTTCTTCCCAGATTCTTTATACGACGATACTGCTGCAACTAACTCTTTACTCTATAATTGGACTATCGAAAGACGTGCTATGCTCCGTAAGCCGGTAGACAGAATAGGGTTTGGCGGTTACTTAAGTTTAGCAGATAAATTACCTAAATTTTGCGATGGAATTGAAAGAGTTTGTAACGAATTCCGCGAAATTTACGATACAGTTGCAAACAAACAACCTTATTCTCCTTTAAAAGTTGCCATTTTAAGCTATTGGGGCAAAGAAAAAGCATGGATGACCAATATGGTTATGCAAGATGCGCCTTTCTGCCGTACAACCCCTTATTTAGGCACTTTAGAAGCGCTTGCTGGTTTGCCCGTCGATATTGACTTTATAAGCTTTGCAGATGCAAAAGCAGGCAGATTAAAGGAATTTGACGTTGTAATTAACGGCGGTAACGTAGGCACGGCATTTTCTGGCGGGGATTGCTGGAAAGATGCAGACCTTGTTTCTTGCGTTCGCGAATATATTGCAGAGGGCGGTGGATTTATTGGTAT
>JAFQBR010000297.1 GCA_017399665.1 Clostridia bacterium
AACAAGGAAATGTATACCTTTAACGATAAAAAGGGCAGAAGTATAACTTTAAAGCCTGAAGGAACGGCAGGTGTAGTGCGTTCTGTAATAGAAAACGGCTTAACTAATAACGTTATGCCATTAAAGATGTATTACGTAACACCGGTATTCCGCTATGAACGTCCTCAAGCAGGTAGACTTCGCGAGCACCACCAATTCGGCGTAGAAATTTACGGTGCAAAGGGCGCAGACATGGATGCTGAAGTTATTTTAATTGCATATACCTTACTTAAAAAGGCAGGCTTAAACGTTGCTCTTAACATAAACTCTATAGGTTGTCCCGAATGTAGAAAGGCTTATAACGAGGCGTTAAAGAACTATTTAAGGGGCTCTTTTGACCAAATGTGTCCTGTATGTAAGGAAAGATTTGAAAAAAATCCCCTAAGAATACTTGACTGTAAGGAAGAAGGCTGTAAAGCAGTTTGCGCTGGCGCGCCCAAGATTTTAGATTATCTTTGTAAGGATTGCTTAGATCACTTTGAAAATCTTAAAAAATACCTTACAATCGCCGGCTTAGAATACACCGTAAACCCAAATATCGTTCGCGGGCTTGATTATTACACACGCACCGTATTTGAATTTGTTACCACCGATTTAGGCTCTCAGGGTACTGTTTGCGGTGGCGGTAGATACGATAACCTAGTTAAACAGCTTGGCGGACCTGATATTCCTTGCGTAGGCTTTGGAATGGGTATTGAAAGAATACTTATGCTTATGGAGGCAAAGGGTGTTGAAATTCAAGATAACACCGCGCCCGACCTTTATATTGCATCAATAGGTGAAAAGGCGCAAGAAAAGGCTTTTGAAGTTTGTTATAAATTAAGGCTTTTAGGTGTTAAATGCGAAATCGACCACATGCAAAGGGGTGTTAAACCGCAGTTTAAATATGCCGATAAAATTTGCGCTAAAAACGTTATCACAATAGGGGATAGCGAAATAGAAAGCGGATTGATTAAGGTTAAGAAAATGGCAGACGGTAGCCAAACGGAATGCTTGTTAACTGCAGAAGAGATAGCAAAAGCTCTTTAATATGAGTGTCAGTTATATTTTAAAGCGGTCAAAAAGGCGTAGAAGTATTTCTATAAAAGTAGAGTCGTATACCGCCAAGGTCATAGTTTCCGCGCCGATGGGAACACCGCTTGAAAAAATCAATAGGCTTGTTTTAGAAAAGCAGGATTGGATAACTCGGCACGTCGAGCTAATGAAAAGCAAAAACGCTATTTTGCCCAAGCTTGCAACTGGTGAAAAAATATATATTGCAGGCAAGTATTACACTTTAAATATTTGTGATTGCAAGCGTTTATCTTTAAGCGGAAGTACTATTAATTTGCCAAGCGATAATTATAAAAAGGCACTAATATCTTTTACAAAAAAGACCTTTCTTTTATACGCAACGCAAAAGACTGCAATGCTTGCAAAAGAGTACGGTTTTAAATACGGTAGCATATCGGTTGGCTCTGCCAAAAACACGTGGGGCACTTGCTCTCAAGCAAAAAATATTATTTATACTTTTGCGCTTGCTTTTGTTCCAGAGCATCTTTGCTCTTACGTTATTTTGCACGAGCTTTGCCACACTAAGGAAATGAATCACGGTAAGCCATTTTACAAAATATTAAGCGCAGTAATGCCAAACCATAAAGCGCTTGATAAAGAGCTTAGAACGTATGCTTCATATTTGCGTTTCTTAAGAGAAGATACATAAAAGTAAAAATGTAAAAAGTTTTAAAATTCCGCTTTTAAAAAGGCATTTTAAGTATTTTTATGTTTAACAAAAAATAAAAAATACATAGGTAATAGTAACATGAAAGCAGTTGTACAAAGGGTTGAAAGCGCATCTCTTAGTTGTGACGGTAAACTTATTTCAGAAATAAAAAAAGGTCTTGTAGTTTACTTTGGCGTAGGTGTTGGAGATAGCGAAAAGCAGGCTGAATATTTAGCAAAAAAGATATCTGCATTGCGTGTGTTTTCAGATGAGAATGGCAAGATGAATTTATCTTGTAAGGATCTAAATTTAGAGATTTTATCCGTATCGCAATTTACTTTATATGCCGACGTATCACACGGTAACAGACCGGGGTTTTCCGGTGCAGAAGAGCCTGTTAGGGCAAACGCTTTGTACGAATATTTTTGCTTGTGCTTAGCACAAAACGGCATCACTGTTAAGAAGGGTGTTTTTGGTGGAGATATGACAATTTCTCAAGTTAACCAAGGCCCTGTAACTATTATTTACGATATCTAAAAATTTACAAAAAAGAAGCGCGGAGCATAAATTTGCTCCGCGTTGTTTTGGTAAAGACAACCCCTCGCTGAGCGAGGGGATAAAATCCTTTAGGTATGGACAAAAAAATCCCCCTATGGTAAAATAAAGGCGACTGACAATCGCAAAATTAAAACCATAGGAGGTAGTCCCCAAAATGAATGAGGATGTAACAAGTTTAGCACATACCAAGTGGAGATGTCAATACCATTTGGTGTTTGCACCAAAATATCGTAGACAAATTATTTACGGTAAGTACAAAGTAGAAATAGGCAAAATACTAAGGAAAATATGTGAAAGGATGGAGGGTGTGAAAATAATAGAAGCGAATGCATGTGTAGATCATATACACATGTTGGTAACAATTCCACCCAAAATGAGTGTTTCCAAGTTTATGGGAATATTAAAAGGCAAGAGTAGTTTAATGATATTTGATCAGTTTGCAAATTTAAAGTATAAATATGGCAATAGACATTTCTGGTGCAGGGGTTATTATGTAGATACAGTAGGGAGAAATAAAACTGCAATAGAGAAGTACATAAGGAATCAAATAGAAGAAGACAAAATAGCCGAACAAATAAGCATGAAAGAATACATAGACCCGTTTACGGGTGAGCCGGTAAAAGGAAGCAAGTAAAAAAGCCACCTAAGTGGTGGCTTGCTGTATCGGTGGTGCAAGTGTCAGTTGATTCGAGTGCGAGTAGCACTGCCGGTACCATGCACTTGAAGTGCTTAATCAAGCCACCGGCTAAGCCGGTGGTC
>JAFQBR010000298.1 GCA_017399665.1 Clostridia bacterium
AGAAGTCAATGCATATTAAAAGGGGAAGATTTACTTACGGCTTATGCAAAGCTTGCCCCGCTTGACAGATGGCTTAATAATAACTTAAAATTTAGCAAAAACTCGGTGTATGGCTTTTTAACGGCATGTCCTACCAATTTAGGAACAGGCTTAAGAGCTTCCGCAATGATGTTTTTGCCAACACTTCACAGAAATAATATGATGAACGACCTTTACCAAAAGGCAAAACAAAACGGGTTAACTGTTCGCGGTGTTTTTGGTGAGGGTAGCCAAGGGCAAAGCGCTTTATACCAAATAAGTAACGAAGTTACTATGGGTAAAAGCGAAGTGGAAATAATAAGAACCGTTCAGTCTTACGTGGAAGAAATTGCCAAGATAGAACAATTGAATTCCTTAACCTATTTTAATCAGCATAGATTAGAAGTTGAAGATGAAATTCACCGCGCTATTTCTCTTTTAACAAATTGTAGGCTTTTATCTTACGAAGAATTTTCTTATTTATTACCTCTTTTAAAATGGGGTGTAATGTTAAAGATAATAAACGTAAGCGATATGCTAGCGCTAGATGATTTGTTAATTAAGTGCCGTCCTGCAAATCTTCGCTTTGCCTATTATGATGCTGAAAGTGCCGATAATCGTGCTATACGGGCACATTTAGATAAATACAAGTCTTCTTTTAGCGGTAAAGAAGAGCAAGCGTTACAGGCTTTTAGGGCAGAGTACGTTAAAAACAGTTTAAGAAAAATAATAAAATAAACTTTAGTGTAGAGATATAATGAGTGACAGATATACGACCAATTTGAAAAAGGCAATAGCGCAGGCAACCACTTTCGCTATGCAATATAATTCGGAAATTTTAGGTAGCGAGCATTTACTTTACGGTTTACTTGCCTGTAAAGACAGCGCGTCTGAAAAAATTTCTGCTTCCTTTAATTTAGACAAAAATAAAGTTGAATATATTGCAAGTCAATGGATGCAAAAGGGCGTAAAAAAAGTTAAGCCTCAAATGACGGTTAATACCGGCGCTATTTTGCAAAAATCGCTTGATATATCTGTAAACGCTGGTGTTGGTTACGTAAGTACAGAACATTTGCTTTTGGCAATTTTACAAACCCCCGATTCAAGAGCTTGTGCAATTATTAGAAAGGCAGGCGTAAACTTTGAGGCTTTTTTAGAGAAGGTTACCTCTATCGTATACTTTAATAAACAGCAAAAAAGAGTTACCAACGTTATAACCGAAGGTGGCGACAATGTAGAAACATTGCAAGAAACAGCCGAAAAAACACCTTTAGACGGCTTTGGCGTTGACTTAACCTTAATGGCGAAACAGGGCAAGTTAGACCCTGTTATCGGTAGAAGTTTGGAAATTTCAAGGCTTGTAAGCACGCTTTCTAGAAGAACAAAAAACAGCCCTGTGCTCGTTGGTGAATCGGGCGTTGGTAAAAGCGCTGTCGTAGAAGGCTTGGCACAAGCTATAGTAAAGGGTGAAGTTCCCGACATTTTATGCGGAAAAAGAGTGTTTTCGCTAAATTTATCTGGTCTAATTGCCGGCGCAAAATACCGCGGGGAGTTCGAAGAACGCTTTAAAAAAGCGGTGGACTACCTTAAAAAAGAAAAAAATACTTTACTTTTTATAGATGAAATACACAATTTAGTTGGCGCAGGCGCAACAAACGACGGTATGGACGCTGCTGAAATGATTAAACCGGAGCTTGCAAGAGGCGAACTTCAGGTCATTGGTGCAACAACTGTTGATGAATACCGTAAATATATAGAAACAGACCCTGCATTAGAAAGAAGATTTCAGCCCGTACACGTAAATCCACCTACGCCAGAACAAGCAAAGGAAATTTTAAAGGGACTACGAGAAAAATACGAAAATTATCATAGGGTAAGAATAACGGACGAAGCTATTGAGGCTGCAGTTAATCTTTCAGTTCGCTATATTACAGATAGAAATTTACCCGATAAGGCTATTGACCTTATTGACGAAGCTTGTGCAAAATCACGCATAAAAGCAACCGCTCACAGCGACGAGATTGCTCAAAAGAAGGATAATCTTGAAAGATTACTTGCAGAAAGGGAATATTGCATAGATAGGGGAGATACTTTACAGCAAACCCTATTAGAAAACCAAATTTTGCGTTTACGTTCAGAAATTCAAATGCTAGAAAACAGCAGAATGGACGCGCGTTCTGTTGCTCGCTATTTTATAAATAGCGAAGATATAGCTCAAGTTATTAGCGAATGGACGGATATTCCTTTAACCAGAATTGGCGAAAAAGAAGGGGAAAGACTACTGCATCTTGAAGATATACTTCATGCAAGAGTTATCGGTCAGGAAGAGGCTGTTAACGCAGTTTCAAAGGCAATAAGAAGGGCAAGGGTAAACCTAAAAGATCCAAAACGCCCAAACGGCTCGTTTATTTTCGTTGGACCTACAGGGGTAGGTAAAACTGAGCTTTCAAAGGCTTTAGCCGAAGCTGTTTATGGCGACGAAAACGCTCTTATTAGAATTGATATGAGCGAATATATGGAAAAACATGACGTAAGCAAACTTATCGGTGCGCCTCCAGGGTTCGTTGGCTTTGAAGAAGAAGGTCAGCTTTCTGAAAAGGTAAGAAAAAAACCCTATTCTTTAGTTTTGTTTGACGAAATAGAAAAGGCGCATGCAGATATATTTAATTTACTACTTCAAATTCTTGATGACGGCAGACTTACAGACAGTAAGGGCAGAACGGTGGACTTTAAGAACACCATTATTATAATGACGTCTAATATTGGTGCGGGTGAGTGTGAAAAGCGCGCGCAAGCTTTGGGCTTCGGGGCACAAAACGTTGCAATTTCCGAAGATGACGGAGTATTTAAGGCGCTTAAAAAGCATTTTAGACCGGAATTTCTTAACCGAATCGACGACATAATTCCTTTCCGTAAATTAACAAAAGAAGAATGCGGAAAAATTGTAAAATTATTACTCGAAGGTTTGAAAAAACGTCTTGAAGGCATGAATATCACCCTAACCGTTGACGAAACGGCAGAAGAAGTTATACTAAACCGTGGCTATAATCCCGAATACGGCGCAAGACCGCTTAGAAGAACGATATCACAAAACGTTGAAGATTTGCTTTCTACTGCGATTATTGAAGGCAGATTAAAAAGTGGAGCGCATATCCGTATTTACGGCGAAAACGGCAGTATAAGATTTTGCCAAATAAATTAAACGGAGGATATCTTATGAAAATAGAATTAGTTGCGAAAAATTATCAGGTAAATGAAAAAATTGACGGCGTTATTGCTAAAAAGGTTGCAAAGTTAGATAAGTATTTTGACGACGACGCAAAATGCAGAATTTACCTTAAAAAAGAAAACGCAAGAACTTGCAAGTTAGAAATGGAAGTTAACTATAAAAACAATATGATACGCGCGCAAGCTTATGCAGAGAACTTCTACGACGCTATCGATATGGTTATTCCTAAACTTGAAAAACAAATTTATAAGTACCGCTCTAAATTTGAAAAACAGTTAAAGCAAAATGCTTTCAAGGAAGAAATGTTTGCTGAAGCAGATCTTCGTCCTTTAAAACTTGTTAAAACCAAAAAGTTTAAGCTTATGCCTATGGATATAGCAGAAGCAATGGAAGAATTTGAAATGCTAGGACATACCTTCTACGTATTTTTAGATAAAGAGAGCTCAAAAGTTAAGGTGCTTTATCTTCGTGATGACGGGGACGTTGGACTTATTGACCCCGAAATTTAATAAGGCGTTTTATAGGCGAACTGTTTGATAATCGACCTATAGACGCATATTTAATTAAAAAATGACTGCAAAAAGATGTTTTTTGTAGATGAAATATAGAGCTAATAAGTAGAAAAATAATAAATAGGTAAAAAGGTTTCGCGCCGAGCAATCGGCGCGAAAACAATGTAATACAAGCGAGTGGTTTATGCAGATAGGAATTTCAACGGCATCTTTATTTGGTAGGCTTTATAATGAAGATGCAATAAAGTTAATAGAAGAGCTTGGTGCTAACGTTTGCGAAGTCTTTTTAGAAACTTATTCTGAATATTCAGAAGAATACGCAAAGCTTTTAAATTCAAGAAAAAGCGATAAGCTTAAGGTTCATTCTATTCACACCTTAAACACTCACTTCGAGCCACAGCTTTTTTCCACTTGCGAAAGAACAAGAGATGATGCAGTTGAAATATTTGAAAACTGCTTAAAGGCAGGAAAAATACTTGGCGCAAAATATTATACTCTACACGGAAAAGCAAAATTAAAAAAGAATACCACTTTTACAAACTATCAAGAAATCGGGCACTATATGAATTTACTAACCGATTTAACTGAAAAATACGGAATGAAGCTTTGTCTTGAAAACGTAGAATGGGCATTTTACCGCGAGCCCGGCTTTTTCAGTAAAATAAAGCAGTACGCACCCAAGCTTTGTGCTTGTTTAGACGTAAAGCAGGCAAGAGAAGCAGGATATGATTATACAAAATATATAGAAGAAATGGGCAGTGCATTAAAAACCGTTCATTTAAGCGACGTCACCGAATACGGAAAAACGGCAATACCAAGCGAAAAAGGTTGTTTTAATTTTGAAGAGCTTTTTAAAAAGCTTTATCAAAACGGATTTGACGGCAATTGCGTAATTGAAATTTACAAGGAAAATTTTGATGACCCTATAGAGCTAAAGCACTCTATGGATTATCTTATAAATATTAAGGAAAAAATTTTTAAGGAGTGATATACTACTATGAGATGGAATAAGGTTATGCGTGATAATATGCGCGTAAAACTTGACTACAACAACA
>JAFQBR010000299.1 GCA_017399665.1 Clostridia bacterium
AACTTGACCTTTTTCAAGCTTTCTTTTGGCAATATAATCTCTGTGTTTTTCCCCTTGCACAGTAGAAAGTGTTTTAACGTAAAATAGCGCAGACTCACGCATAAGGGCGTATAATCTATTTTTATCGGCGTATTTCCTATTAGTGTTAAACTCTGACTTAAAATCCTTTTCGGGTTCAGGAAGTGGAATATGCGCCTTTTCACATAAAAAAGTGACGGCATCGCCGAAGTCAAGACTTTCCATTTCCATAATAAACTTTATGGCGTCTCCGCCACGCCCGCAACCAAAGCATTTATAAAACTGCCCCATTTCGTTAACGGCAAAAGAAGGCGTTCTTTCGCTGTGACCTGGCAAAGGACAGCAAGCCCAATAAGAACCACCCCGACGGTTTAACTGACAGTAACCACCGATTATATCAACAATATTAATTTTTGAAAGCAGTTCTTCAATGAACTTTTGTTCAAATCTTGGCATTATACCTCTTTATATCAAGTAAAATATATAATATTTTAAAGCAAAATTTTTTGCTTACACTTAATTATACAAAATTTAAAAGGTATTTCCTTTTTTTTATTTAATTTTTTGTAATTTTTTTATATTTTTTTTAATATACTAGTAGGTTGAAAAAGACAAAAAAGCAGGCTATAGGTCGATTATCCACACTTAAAGAGAAAAGAAACCGCCTGAATAAAATTCAGTCGGTTCCTTCCTTCTTATCATCTATATGGGGAGAATAAGCAAATTATGGTAATTATTATCACACTTAAATAATAACTTAAAGTCCCCTTTTATTGCATAAAAAAGAAAAAAGCCCTTAAAAACTTTTAAAGGCTTTTTATTTAAATTATCTTAAAGAATGACCTTGTGAAGAAGCAAAGAATACTTCGCCGGTTTCGCAGTTAACTTCAAAACGTTCTACGTCTTGATCTGCTATACGCTCAAGCTCTATAAGGTAAATAATCTTACTTCCGTCACGATTAGATGGCACAACTTTTATACTACGTATTAGCACTTCGCTAGCCATAATGTTAAAACGATCTTTAATAAATTCATGTACGTTTGCTATTGCAACCTCTTTACTAATAAAACCGTTAACGTTTCCAACAATAATTTCGTTAGGTCTTGGATTATCCGTTCTACTACGATAAAGTAAGTTAAGCTCTGAAATAGACATGTTGACTAAAATTTCTTTATTTTCGTTTTTAATTTCTTCCATTTCTTCAGCCATTTTGTCGATTAAAAACATTTTACCGACTGAAATGCCCTGTTCTTTAGCTCGTTGTTTTAAATCATCATTTGCAGAGAATGACTGTGCGATAATAGAACAATTTACGTCTGACTGGCTGAAAACCTTTGAAATTTGCTGTGTTAAAGAATTGATAGTTATTTTTGAAGTAGCATTTTTAGAAACAACACTTACAAGCATAGAGTTAGATGAAGAATCAATCATCCCCTTAACGTGCATACTGCTTAGAATAACGTTAACCGTAGCGTTGACTTCCATTCCGCTGAAATTAATACCTTCAACAACTGTTTGAGCATTTTGGTTTAGTGGCTTGCAGTCAATAACTTTATCGTTTTTATCTACGCTAATTTCTACACTAGCCAAAGTATCGATATAAATAACAGTTTCGATAGCAGCTGGCTTTGGAATCCCTGCAAGATTTATTCCTGTAAAAATACCTATGCCGAATAGAAGTATAAAGGAACAAACTAAAATTAAGCGTTTAAAATTAAACTTTTTTGCTGGCAAACTTTCAAACAAATCTTGTGAGGAAAGCAACTGCTCTTGATTTTCGCAGGCGTTTACAACCTTATCTAAAACGTCAGGCGTTTCGGCAGAGAAAGCGCTTTTTACTTTATCTTTAATATGCTTATTCATTTTATACCTCCTTGACAATTTCTTTTAGTTTTTTGATTGCCCTATTGTACTTAGAAAGCACAGTAGAAAGCGGTTTATTCAATATGTTTGCTATTTCGCGGTGCTTAAGCCCAGAAACAATATGTAGTGATACGATTTCACGCTCTTCTTCTGAAAGATGTTTTAGCATTTCAGACAAGAATGCGTCATTTACAATTTTTTGTTCAAAACCAGATTCGGGAAAAACTTTATCTTCAATAGTAACAGTGCGCTTAGAAATTTGAAAGAGCCTTCTTATAATGTTAAGCTCTATTGTTATAATCCACGCCATGGGCTTGCCCTTTGGAATGTACTGTGTGGCGTGTTTATAAATATTTACAAAGGTTTCTTGCATAACGTCTTCTGCGTCGCTTTTATTGCCTGTTTTTGACAAGGCGTAGGCGAAAACATCCGTCTTAATAAGGTTATAAAGTTGGCCTATAGCACCGTTATCGCCACTTCCAAGGCGAATTAAGCACTCTTCTATAAGAGCACTTTTATTCGGGCTTTCGACCTGTGTTGTAAACATAAAAAACGTTAGCATTAGCGCAAATTTTACCCTTTGTGTATTTAAATTATTATACCATAAACGCAAGGTATTTGCAACAGGGAAAGCAAATTTATTGCATATTAAAAGCGCAAACGGTAAAAAAAGCGATAATATCCCCTTATCCTTCTTCACTTAAATAATAAAAATAACTCTGTTTTTATTGCACAAAAATTAAAAAACGCAGTAAAAAATTACTGCGTTTTAAAATTAGCTATTCACTATTACAAAATAGAAAGGAGCTGTTAAAACGGTGGAGCCCGTTTCGTCTTTAATGGTAGCCATTAAACAGAAGCTACCTGCCTTAAAACCAGCTAAGCTTACGTCTACGTCCTCTGTTCTTACCAAATGATTTTCTGAAGGATCTAGATAGATTGGCAATAACGCCGTATTGCTATAGCCGCCGTTATCATCTTTAAACAGCAAGTTTAACGTAATCGTATAAGAGCTATTATAATTAACTTGAACTTGTAGCGTAGAACCAACCTGGTATACCCTATTATTATTGTCGCGTTCGATAAATTTAACTGCAAATTCTTCGCTTATCGGCTTTATATAGGTTAACTGAGCTGTAGCCATAACCTCACCGTTAAGAGGCGCTTCGCCCGCTACCGACCTTGAAGCCATTAGTTTTATATTGAATGAGTAGGTTGTTTGTGCAGCAGGGAACAACTTTGAGTCAAATTCGATCTTAACAACATCTTCCCCCTTAGTGGGTAACGAAATAATAAAATCACCGTTTACGTTACGCAAAGCAGTAACTCTGTTTGTTCCGGCTGTTACGACAATTTGAGCGTCAAAGGGCAACTCAGTTATAGGAGTAATAACTAACGACGCCTTTTTATTTTTCCATTTTGAGGCAACGACGTTATTTGGCACTTTAGCGAATATAACTTTGTATTGCTTTTCTAAAGGCGCTAAACTATCATTTTCAACCTGCTGAATAGCAAACTCAGGTAAATCGTAAACGGATATGCTTACCAAGCCTGTAGTGCTATTAAAGTCAGGCATTTTTTCATCTTCCTTTTCGCTAGATAGGTAAACGTCTAACGAATTACCGCTAAAACCACTGCTTGTAAGCGAGAAGTCAACAATAAATTGTAAAGCAAATTCGCCTGATGTACCGATATCGAATGCTACTGTTCCACCCATAGAGGTAAAATCTACAAGGTAAACGCTGTTAAATACTCCCTCAGCATTATAATACCAATAGGTGTTATTAAGCTTATCAATTAGAATAATTCTAGTATTATTAGGACAATCGCTACTAAAATTAATTGCAATATTAGTATAACCGTAAAAGTTATAAGCCTCAAAATAAGCGGTAAATGATGAATCACGCGTTATATGCGCGCTATCTTTTGTAACGTTGTTGAATATATCGCCTTCGACAACAAAAGCATCCATCGTAACCTGCTGTGCAACACCTGAAATATATAATTCGATATGCGTAGATATCGGTATTTCTATAATATTATATTCAGAACCGTCAGCATTAAAAGCGCCTAAAACGGGATTATTAGAGTTAATTTGGGCATTATAATCACTCGTTCTGTAATATCCTTCTAATAGGTTACAAATTACTTTAATACCGTTATCCGTCTTATCATCATCAGTATCTTCAGAGAAGATAGCATAACAGTGTAAACCCGTTTGATAATTTAATTCTAAAGTGATATCCCCTGCAAAGAAATAAGTTGAGTCAGCCTCTGTATAATCCGATGGGTAATAGTTTGCATGCTCTGCAAATCTTATTTGAATGAAATAGTTTGTTTGAGCAACGGAAAGCTCGTATTCAAGTTGAGTTT
This sequence comes from Clostridia bacterium, assembly GCA_017399665.1. Next base: position 4,256 of record JAFQBR010000299.1, read on the forward strand.
TACTCCAATCGGTAGCAGCTAATTCCGAACCTAAGTAATAAGCAAGTCGGTATTCAACCTCCTGCCAATCTTTTTTATAACCGGTATATTCATCTATCGTAATGATATTATACAGGTTATTTTCCGTATTTAAAGAGCTGGTATAGGTAGGTTTATCAGGTTTTTCTTGCGTTGCCTTATCGATAAGATAATTTAAAGAAAGATTTTTATCACCTGCAGAAATTGTTGCCGTATAAACGCCAGCATTAGTGGGCACGGCAAATTCACCAAGATTTTCGCCAGAATATTCAATATTTAAATTCCAAGGCGTAGAGGGAGGATTGTTATACAATGCATTCTGATAATAAATAACATTTGCATCATGTTCATTTCCGTCGTAAACGGCATCTTGCACAAGCAAGGTTGCAGTATGCGTATAGCCGTTACAAATACAGTTGCGAATGAGTTTATTATCCTCTATTGTATAGAAGAAATCCTCTTCTGGCCCGTCGTGGTTACATTTCTTCCAATTACCGACCAAGGTTATAACGGCACCGTCAACGGAAGAAAGGTTAACTACCTGTTGCCCGTCTGTATAGGTTTGTGTTTTGTCGTTCTTATTATACCAATTAACAAAACGATAACCGGGATAAATATAGGTATTTAAAGGTAAGAAATCTGGGGTATCGTACACGAAGGTTTTCTTTTCCATTTCTTCGCCAAAATAAGGAACGTCCTGCGGAATACCTGATTCAAAGTAAACGTCGTAATAGTGCGACAACCAAATAGCGTAAATGGTAAGATCACCGGGTTTTGTGTAATCGCTTGGATCATCAGTAAAGGTATAATCCCAACCAACCTCATACTTATATCCGTCGCCGTTGGGCTCTGTAAACCAACCGATAATTTCGTAACCGGGATGCGAATAAATAGAACCTGAAATAGTAACAGTTTCGCCGTGCTTAATCATATATTCAGTATACTGACCAGTTACAATACCCGTGGTATCTTTAAAGTTTTCGTAGTAAAGAAGCTTATAATATCTTGATTCAGGTGGGATATCTGGATCATTTTCACGGTGATCTTTAAAATAATCCCCTTCCTTTTTAATATCAACGGTAATGTGCTTATTAATTTTGGGGTTATCCATAGAGCCGTAAATATCCATTTCACCGGCGGCAACGTAAATAGAGCTATTGATAGCAATGTTACCAAAATCTGAAGGCTTTGTGCCGTGATGGTTGGTGGAAATAATAACCTTACCACCGTTTACCATCATGAAGTCGCTTCTTGATTCTTCGTCTGCACTACCTGCTTTACTGCCCTCTTCAATTAGACAGTAAGTATTAAGTTTTGTATTTCTACCGCCTGAAATATACAATGCGCCGCCGGACAAGGAGGCTTTATTGTTTTTAATTACAGGACAGTTATCATCTTCAGCCACACCGTCGCCGTTATGGTCGCAGTAGCGATGTTCGCCAATATGCTCTTCATCTACACCCACGGTCACAGTAATATCAACGTCTGAACCCTCTTTACCTACAACAGCAAGAGCACCACCACTAGTTCCAGCAGCGTTACCGCTAACTGAGCCCGTTGTAATTTCTGCCGTTACGTTGGTATTTTCTGCAGAAATATATATTGCACCGCCGGCACCGTTTAAAGCGGTATTGTTATCAACTTTACCGCCCGACATATAGTAGTTACCGTTATTAATAGCAACAGCACCACCGTTATTTGAAGCCGTATTATCGATAATATCACCAGCAGTAACGTAAACGTCGCCTCCGTTAACGAACGCAGCACCACCGTTAGCTAACGCGTTATTAGAAGTCAAGCTACCGCCGTTAACGTTAAGAGTACCGCCACCAAGATAAATAGCGCCACCGCTTTCAGTTGCTTTACAGTTAGTAATGCTACCTGTTCCCGAAATAGTAAATTCGCCTGCCGTCATATAAACGGCACCACCGTTTGTAGCAGAACAGTTTTTAATTTCACCGCCTGAAAGCGTTGCCTTACCCTCGGGGTCGTTCATATAAACATCACCGCCGTTTGGCTGAGAATAAGTAAACTTAGAGTTATCAGCAGTATTTACGTCACGTAAAACACCGCCGGTCATTGTAAACCTACAGGGCTCTGTTCCGCCTGCAGCCATAATAAATTGACCTTGAATATCGCCACCGCTGATTACGGCTTTAGCATAACCTAGGTTTCCGCTTGGATTAACCGTAATACCGCCACCAATAGAGCCTGTTTCAATAACACCGCCTGAAATATCAATTTCTGCGCTACCACCGTGTCCGCTTGCACCGCCAACACCGCCACCAACCGATTGAGCAGTTAGGTTGCCGTTTGTAACCGTAACTTCAGCCGCACCGCCGTTACCCGTTGAAACACCCATACCGCCACCGATAGCACCCGAGCAATTAAGCGTACCGCCACTAACGTTAATAATTGCGTCGCCACCTTTGCCATCTTTTTGTGCGTTACCGCCACCGATAGCTTGAGCAGTTAGCATTCCGCCCTTAACAGTAACAGTAGCTTTACCACCATTACCTAAAGACGTGCTTGTAGCACTACCCGTACCGCCACCGATAACGCCAGCACAGTTCATAATGCCATTTTCTACAATAATAGTAGCCTCGCCACCATTACCGCCAAGCGACGAACCGCCACCGATACCTTCGGTAAGCGTAACGTTTGCCGTATTTTTAACGGTAACTTCTGCGCTACCGCCCACACCAAGCCTACTGTTACCGCCACCGATTGTGTTAGAAAGAACTTCACCGCCCGACAATGTAATATAGGCAGTACCACCTGTATTTGAAGAGCTGTTACCACCGCCGATAGCGTTACCTGCAGTACCGTAAGCCTCAACCTTACCGCCACTAATTTCAACCGTACCGCGTGCGCCGGAGCTTTTAACTGATGAGCCCGCACCGATAGCAACGCCACCGATAATATTGCGAGAGGACTCTGCAAGACTATCGTATGTTGCTTTATCTATAATGGCGTAGTCCTTACTCATATTCAAATAGATAAGCGCGTGGTTTTTAGCGTAAACCTCACCACCGCTAATTACAACCTTGCCCTGTCCGCCACCGCTGAACCAACCGATACCGCCACCAATAGCAGCCCCCGTACCGCAAGCGTGAGCAATAACCTTACCGCCCGTTACATAAACGCTACCATAGC
>JAFQBR010000300.1 GCA_017399665.1 Clostridia bacterium
ATGCAAACGTCAGAATTTGGCATGTTAGATATACTTATCAACAGCGCCAGTCTTATGTTGCCTCTTGCAATGCTTGGTATAACCAATGCCATAATACGTTTTGGTCTTGATGATGAAAATAAAAAAAGCGACGTTTTTACTACAGGTCTTATTGCCGTTGGTATAGGCTTCGGTGTGCTTTTAGTATTTAGCCCACTTATACTTCTTATTGACGACCTTAATAAATATATTGTTTTACTTTACGCCTACGTTCTTATGTCGGCACTTCGTCATATATGCAGTTTTTTTGTGCGCGCCAATAATCAGGCAAAACTCTTTGCTATTGACGGGGTTTTTTCAACCTTTATGACCTGTCTGCTGACGATTATATTCCTTATACCCCTAAAAATGGGTATTGTTGGCTATATGTTAGCCATCATTTTAGCCGACCTTTCTTCAGTAATCTTTTTAAGTATAAACGGCAAACTTTGGTCCTACATTAATTTTAAGAGCCTTAACCGCAAGCTTACAGGCACTATGATTCGGTTTTCTCTGCCGCTTATGCCCACCTCTCTTTTATGGTGGGTAGTTAACGTATCCGACCGATATTTTGTTAAATATATGATTGGCGATGCAGCAAACGGACTATATGCAGCAGCATACAAAGTGCCTACTATTTTAACATTGGTTGCCACCATATTTCTTGATGCATGGCAAATCTCGGCAGTTACCGAACACAAATCAAACGAACGCAACGCCTTTTACGCCGATATTTTTAAAACCTTCCAAGGTGGCGTATTCGTTGTCGGCTCAGCACTAATTCTTACCGCTAAACTTGTAACAAAACTGCTTTTGGCAGAAAGTTATTATCCTTCTTGGCAGTATATACCTGTTTTGCTCTTGGCGACGGTGTTTATTTCCTTTGTTACCTTCCTTGGAAATATATATTTGGCAGAAAAACGAAATTTTGCAACCTTGCTTACTACACTTGTCGGTGCGTTACTCAATCTTGCGCTAAATTACTTCCTTATTAAATCTATGGGTGCACAAGGCGCCGCCGTTGCTACCTTAATTAGTTACGTTGCAGTATTTTTAATACGCGCTATTGATATAAAGGTCCGCAACCGCGATATATCATTCGCGCCCCTTATGGTAACGTTAAACAGTATAATAATGTTAGCACAGGTTGTACTAATGCTATTAGAGCCGAAGAATTGGCTTATATATCAGTTTATCGCCATAGCACTTTTAATGGCATTAAACTTTAAACAAATTTTACTTTTAATTAAAAAGGTACTAAAAAGATAAAAGTCAAAGCCGAAAGGCTTTGACTTTTATCTTTTCATAAACAACTCATTACAATACGTTGATAATGTTTTTAGATTTTTTCATAGCATATTCCAAGGCAATTTTTGTACCGCTTTTGCGCGTAGTGGGAACGTATCGCTTATTATAATAAACAACGCAATAATAACTTTTATCTATCTTTTCACAGTTGCGTTCAATGTAAGCTGCTTTGCCTGCGTTTATTATCCATTCAGGATAATATGTATCATCATAGTTTTCTAATAAATAATTTTTATATTCTTCACTTATATTAGGATATTCAGCCCGTACGTAGACTCGTTTTATGTGCGGGTATTTTTCTTTCATTTCGGTTGTAACTTCTATACACAACGAATTAAAACAACTTTTACTTCCAAAAAGAACCGTATTGACTTGTTTATCAACTATCAAATTCTCTATTACTTCTATAAGTTTTGATTTTAGTTGTTCTGTTTTATTTGTATTTCTATGCAAAATATCTCACCCCCATTTTAAGTTTACCATATATGGTCTAAAAAGTCCATATATGGTCGTTATTGCTTTCCTAAAAAGCATAAACTATATACAAAGCTTTTTAGGGGTGATATTTTGGATACGAGAAAGGCTATCGCAT
>JAFQBR010000301.1 GCA_017399665.1 Clostridia bacterium
CTTTTTGCATACTCTACCGCTTGATCTACCCAGCTTTGTGCTGAAGATAAATCTAGATTGGGTAAGCTCGTGGGTGCAACGCGGTATTTTAGCAAGAATTCGTAATATACGTTTTCTGCTGCCATTGCCTTGCTGCCGTAAAGATTGGTAAGCATATCGTTACCGTAGGTGGGACCCCAAATTGCAAAAGCAGATTTAACGTGAGTTTCATCTGGTAATTCAAATGGGTATACCGTTAAAGTTACGGGAACGTCGTAACTAGCATTATTTATGGTTACTCTAAAGTTAGAGGTATAATCCCCCGCTTCCGTTCCCTTGGGAACGTATACGGTAATCCAAAGTGATTGATTTTCACCAAGTGCAACCTTATTATCACCGTATTTAATTCTATCATTTAAAGGAATTAAAACGTCGGGAACGTAACCACTGGGATATCCGTTTTGAGAATTGCTAACACTGTTATAAAAAGCAGAATAAACGCTTATGTTGCTTTTATCGATGGTTTTGCCTGACTTTGAAACGAGATCGCTAACCGTTAAATCATAGTATTCAACTGCTTGCTCATTAGCCCAAATAATAACTTGAGCACTTTCATATTCGTTTGCAGCAGATTCAATTTTTATTTCAGTTTGCTTTTCTGCATCACTAAAAGTGTGGCGCTGCTCGTACTTATACATTGCAGATGCAGCAATTATTTCAGCTATTTTTTCTTGGGGCTTTTGTTCTTGTTGTTCCACACATCCTCCTATTCCAATACAAGACGCAAGTATCATGCCTGCGCCCAATACTGCCATTAATTTTTTATTTATTATTAAACTTGCCATATTTAACTCCAAAAATTATAAATTTTCAATAATCATGTTTGCAATAGTCTTTTTAAATGCATTCATTATTTCAATGTCTTCAGTGGGTTTTGCACCATCTAAAATTTTTGCGTATTCAACTTGTAGCTTTTGTTCAAGCTCTGAAAGTGCGCTTTCGCCCTTTTTAGCAACTAGTTGCTTTAAAAGATATAAATATTCGTAGTCTTCTTGACCTTCACGAATCATTTCAAGACGCATTGTTCCGTAAGGTTTAATTGAGCGTGTGTTATATCTTCCTGCGGGAGCAACAACGAATCCGTCACCGGCATATTTAGAAAATACGTAGTGTGTAGTGTATGGATCCCAATTATACGTGTAAACGGTTCCGTTAAATACTCTACTTACGTTTGCACACCAGAATAAGTTACCTTCTACGTTGAAACGCATTTGGAATACACCAACGCTTCTTGGCGCAATTAAGTCTGCATCAATTTGGTAAGTGGGATAAGGTGAGGCGTAAATGTTTGCGCCATAAGCCCAAATAGCAATATCCTTCGCTTGCATTTCTGCAAAATCATTTATGTTTTTTTGTACGTCGAATTGATAAAATAGAGGGCAGTATGCGGTTATGTTATCACCTAAACGTCCGTCGTAAACATATTCGCCCCATTTAATAAGAGTGATTATCGTTTGTAAGTTCTTTAATCCCTCACGAACGGAAGGTTTGCCTTCAAACGCGCCCTCTGCATCCTTTTCGGCTAAAACTGTTTCAA
>JAFQBR010000302.1 GCA_017399665.1 Clostridia bacterium
ACTTATCTTATTAAACGTTATGGCGTTCAACTTAAAGGCGAACAGTCTTTTGGTTAGAATTAGGTTTTCACCTATTTGTTTAATGCCAATGCTAGTACCTGTTTTTGTTCTTTTGGCATATTATATAACCAAGCCCTTTGAGATTGTTCGTCAAGAAAAATACATAGAAAAATGTACTAAAAAATTAAAAGAGCATAAAGGGCTAATTAAAATTGGTATAACCGGTAGTTACGGTAAAACTTCTGTTAAAAGAATTTTATGCACTATTTTAGAAGAAAAATATAACGTTTTAGCAACTCCAAGTTCGTACAATACTCCTATGGGTATATGTAAAAGCGTAAAACGCCTAAAGCCTGAACATCAAGTTTTTATTGCAGAAATGGGAGCAAGGCACGTTGGCGATATAAGAAAACTTGCTAAAATTGTTGAACCAGACTATGCAATAATAAACGGTATTGTTGGTCAGCATTTGGAATCTTTTGGCTCTTTAAGTGCTATTAAGCAGACAAAATATGAGCTTGTTGAAAGCATGCCTTCCGGGTGCGTGGCTTATACCGTTGATAGCGAAAATACTATATCGTTATTTGATGACTGTAAATTGAAAACGATTAAAGCGGGCATAACGCTTGATGAGAATCCTTCAGTATTTGCAAAAGAAATCGCTATGAACGAAAACGGCAGTACTTTTATTTTATCCGTACATGGAAAAGAAATAAAGTGCCATAGTGCATTACTTGGAAAACACAATATTTCAAATATATGTTTAGCTGTTGCAATAGCATACGAAATGGGGCTTTCAATTTTTGAAATAAGTGCGGGTATAAGTCGATTAACGGCAGTTGAGCATAGATTAAACGTAAAGAAAAATGCAAACGGAATTACAGTAATTGACGATAGTTATAACTGCAATACTAAAGGTTTTGACGCGGCACTTGAAGTTCTTAGCTTTTTTGAAGGTAGAAAGATTGTTATAACCCCGGGTATGGTTGAACTCGGGAGCACGGAAGATATGGAAAACTTCCTATTAGGTAAAAAATTAGCTAACGCGTGCGACGTAGCTGTACTTGTTGGAAGGTCTAGTGCATATATTATAAGGAACGGTTTGTTGGAATGCGGTTTTGACCCCGAAAATATTATTCAAGCATCAACGCTAGACGGGGCAATGAAAAAGCTTCAGCAGGTTTTAAAAGCTGGCGACGTTATTTTGTTTGAAAATGATTTACCAGATAAATTTGCATAAATTCGTTACTTACCGAACTGAATAAAAAACAAAAGATTTTTTTTCACCAAAGCAAAAAATTGCGGAGGTGTTTTTTATTAACAATTTAGTGGTTTTTTTTGGCGGTAAATCGCCTGAAAGGGAAATTTCTGTAATTACAGGGCTACTGACCTTAAATAGTGTAAACAGGGAGACGTTTAACGTTGTACCCGTTTACGTAAACGGCGACGGTATTTTTTATAGCGGAGAGCTTTTAAAAAATATAAGTTTTTACAAATCCCCAGACTTTTCTAAGCTATATAAAGTTGTTTTTCTTCCGGGGGAAAGAAAAATAATTCTTACTAAAAAGAGAAAAAAAATAATTGTAGACGTGTATTGCGCTATAAATTGTATGCATGGACGCGGTGGGGAGGATGGCACGCTGGTTGGGTTGCTTAGGTTGTGTGCAATTCCTTTTGTGAGTCCTGATATATATGCTTCAGCTCTTGCTATCGATAAAGATTTTACGAAGTTAACACTTGAAGCAATGCAAGTTGAGACAGCTCCGTATATAAGGGTAAAAAGGCAAGGCTTTTTTAAAAGAGGTGAGGCATACGTTAAATTTATAGAAGGTAAAATCGGTTTTCCTTTGATAATTAAGCCAGCAAGATTAGGGTCTAGCATCGGGATAAAAAAAATTGATAATAAAGCGCAGTTGTTTGAAGGTTTGTGCGAAGCATTTAACTATGACGACAAGGTAATCTGCGAAAAATACTTGGTTGACAGTAGGGATTTAAATTGCGCTGTTTATGCATTAGGGGAACAAATTTTCGTATCGGAAATAGAAGAGGCTGTAAAAAAGGAAGATCTTTTATCTTTTTCCGATAAATACGGTGGCAGCGAAAAGGCGGTTGGTAACGAAAGAAAATGCCCGTTCGACCTAACCAAAGAACAAGTTGACTTAATTAAAAATATAAGCAAGAAATTGTATAGGGAGTTAGATTTTACTTCTATCATCAGATTTGATTTTCTTTTGTGTGAAGAAAAAATTTATTTAAACGAAATAAATGCAGTTCCCGGGTCTATGGCGTATTACTTTTTTTGCAACAAAATGTCTGAGTTTAGTGAACTTATTAACAAACTTGTTGAAGATGCAATTTTGCGAAAAAGGGCAGAGGATAATTACAAAACTTTTTATTCATCAGACGTATTATATCGTAGTTATTCTGGTATAAAAAAATAAACGGGGCGATAATAAACTTTACTTTTTTTAAAAAAGGTGGTAAAATGTATGGCGTTTGAGTCGGCTGTGCGGTTGCGGGGCGGCATAAGCCGTCACGAGGAAAGTCCGAGCTTCACAAAGCAGGGTGCCGGCTAACGGCCGGTGAAGGTGACTTTAAGGAAAGTGCAACAGAAAATAACCGCCCAACTGGGTAAGGATGAAAAGGCGAGGTAAGAGCTCACCGCTCCTTCGGTAACGCGGGAGGCAGTGTAAACCCCACCTGAAGCAAGATAGGAATATACAATCGGGGCTTTGACCGGTATATTCATTCGAAGGTCGCTTGAACTTATCGGCAACGGTAAGTCTAGATAGATAACCGCACTAGACAGAACTCGGCTTATAGGCCGACTCGAACTTTTTTTGATTTAATCACTCTTTTTTAGAGTGATTTTTTCTTTTTTTTATACAGTTGCCTATTATTTTATTGTTTTTTTCTACAAAATTATTGACAAAAACGCTGTTTAATTATAAAATAATTATAGTAAAAAAGCGTACGAATACTAAAATACGCAAATTGAAAAAAAACCTTTATTGAACATAAATAAATTTTAAGGAGAAAAGAGTGAAAAATTTATTAGCGAAAAAAATTATAATAATAGTTCTATCAGTTCTGGCTACTGCAGGTGTTGCCGTTGGCGTTGCTGCACTTGCTGGAGCTTTTGATTCACCCGATAGCTCTCCACAGTCATCTTTAAGCACTTCATCAAGCAGTCTTAAAGAGCCTGACCCCATTGTTGAAGTGCAAAGAGGTGTTGCCTCAGAAGTTCTTTCTGCTAATTTTGAAACGCTAACGCTAAAAGATGCTTATTTAGTTGCAGAAGGGGATTTTTCTATTGCAGGAAAATTAACTGATGGGGTAGTCGTTGGTGATTTAATTAATGAAGCCTTATCATCATTTGTAAAATTCTATTATTATTCAAACGACATTTGGTACGTTAAAAACAAAGATGGCAATTTAGTTCCTTTCAATAAGGTGAATAACGCAATTTTTAATTATCAAATTGGTGCGGGAGAGCCACTTGCTTTATCTGAACTTGACTTAATAACAACAGGGGATAAAACTGTAATGGAAAACATTGAGATTATATTCAAAGACGTTATTGAGGAAGAGATTGATTTAGGTCAAGGAGATTCTTCTATTTCTAACATGATTCTTTCAATGCTTCCAAGTGGTCTAGCGGATAGCGCAAAGATATTTACACAAATGACAGTTCGCGATCTTTACAATATAACCGACGGAGATTATAGCTACATAACAAATTACTTAGAAAGTACCAACGTAGACGTTGTTGTGAACGCAATTTTTGATATAATTGAGCTAGCAACGGATGAAAAATATGAGGATTTAAAAAAGATTGCTTGTGATTTAATTGACGGTACTATTGCTAATCCTAAGATTAACGGCGCGATTTCAGTTGATGATCTTATTTTTGATCTTTTTGAAATATATAAGGACGGGCAGGAAGATAAGCAAGTAAAACGAGAAATAGAAAAATGGCGAGATTATTTTATTGAGATTTTTGATGGAACTTTAGAAAACTTTATTATTGAAGATGATGCCGACTTTGTTCCTCTTATCAAGCTTCTTATTGAAGAAGCAGGAGTTGAAGTCGATTCATCTCAAGAACTAGCTGAAAAAATAGTTGCAATTATTACAAGCTCAAATTCTTTATTAAAAGATTTAAAAGCGCATATTGACGGTGCGAATAATAATTTGGAAGAAAGTTTAACTAATTCTATTGTGGATTTATTTGAAGTCGATAAGAATAACCTCCAAGCAATGACCTTTATTGAAGATTTATCACATTTAGTTGTACATTATTATGCACTTGATAATATTGAGGCGTTTGGTGAAAAACATAAGGATTTAACTTTGGCTGAGATAGACGGATATTTAAGTTCAGCAATAACAGAGATATCAAAGGCATTAGGTTATGATATTTCCGTTGATTTATCGAACGTTACAGTTGGCAACGTGTATGATATAGTTGAAAAAGTTTTTGCAGAAGTTGGTATTACTTTTGATGAAGTAATTTCTGCTATTGATGACTTAATTGAAAATGGGGCAGAACAGGGTAAAGAACTGTTTAAAGAGCTAATAGCTAAAGTTGAGGAATACTTAAAAGAGAATAAGGACTTAACTATAGGCGAGCTTTTGGGTGACGTTGATATTGATGAAGAAATAGCAAACACAACCCTTGGCGAAATTTCAGATGCGATTGATAACGCTAAAAATGACGTTGAACTTGACAATATCACTATTAAAGAGCTAGATGAGCA
>JAFQBR010000303.1 GCA_017399665.1 Clostridia bacterium
CAGCAAAATACATATTATTTGCATAGCTTTGAGCATATTGAGCTACTAAAACCTTAAATGAATAAGGGGTATCTTCGTTTGCTGTAAATTTAGCGTAATAGGTCTTGTCGCCTAAATCGCTTGCGCTAATTGCGCTAACTGCTTCACCGCTAAATTCTGCGTTTTCGTACCAACCGCCAAAGGTATAACCAGCTTTGCTTGCTAAAGGTAAAGTTGCGCCTTTTCCTTCTTCGTAATAGGTAAGTTCGAATTCAACACTACCGCCGTTTGCAACTAAGCTTACGTTATAAGTCACTATACCGCACTCATCGTGATTGCCTACGCAAAGGTAATTTTCGCAATATTCACAAATTCCGTGAGCAACTTCTGTACTATTGCAACCGGGGCAAAGAATTACGGGTGCACAATCGCCGTGTTCGCCTACGCAAAGATAACCTTCACAGTATTCGCATTTTTCGTGTGTTTCGCCAATTACTCCGCAACCAGGGCAACTTGGTTTTAATACCAACTCGATTGAAGCAACGCAAATTTCATAAACAATTGATTCTGCAGAAACCCAAGGATATAAAAGTTCAATAGAGCTAATAACTGAAACGTTATTTGCTTCTGCTAATGCTTTTGCATCAAAGACCTTTACTCCACCATAAAATGTGTCCTTTAAGCCTACAGTTCCGTTAATAAATGCTTTTACGCCTGTTCCGTCGCCAGTACCGTTTTTGTAGCTACGCAAGGTAACTTTAATACTTTCATATTCACTTACTTTTAGATAGCCTAAATCGAAAACTAAACCTACTTCGTTAATAGCTGGTATTGTGCCTTCGTAAGTGTAATGAAGAACCTTTGCATAACCTGAAATATGCGATGCATTAGCTAGTTCACTAACCGCACCACCCTTTGTACCTGTTGCAATACCCATTAAGTTGCCGTTTGCTATGCTGTAAGTTACTGTTTCTCTGGTATATTGTATAGCCTCTATACCTGCAATAAAGATATGCTTTTCTGTTGACTTACCTTCTGGTGCTAAAATCTTAAGTCTAATTTCATCAATAGTTGCAACTGTGGGGAATTTAGATATAAGTTCAGTTTGTGCCTTAACGTAATCGCTAGGTTCAGTAGCACTTGTTAAAGTGAGATAACTGCTTGCTGCACCGTTAGAAATAACTGCAATTTGAGAACTTGTATGAGGAGATTTTTCGTAGTATGTTAAAGCAACCTTTGCATAGTCAGCTACTACGTAATTAGTTTGAATGCGAATTTCCTTACCGTTACCAATAGTTCCGTCTATTGCTAAGCCCCAAACGCCGTCGTGATTCTTAAGCGTAAACGTTAAATTATTACAACTATATTCTCCTATCTTTAAGTCTGAAAGATTAAAGCCAAGCGCTTGTTCATCAAAGTCAAGCTTAATAACTAATGCTAAGCTACCGTCAGCTGCAATAGTTCCGCTTAAAACAGATTCTGCGTTTACTTTTACACCCTTTAAGCCTGCAACTGCAGAGGTTAAATCTATTACTGAATCGGTTGTACCGTAAAGCTTTTCTGCATCAATACCAAATAAGTGAGCGTATTCAGCAGTTGCATCTACGTAAGATAGAGCGCCAGCAAAATACATATTATTTGCATAGCTTTGAGCATATTGAGCTACTAAAACCTTAAATGAATAAGGGGTATCTTCGTTTGCTGTAAATTTAGCGTAATAGGTCTTGTCGCCTAAATCGCTTGCGCTAATTGCGCTAACTG
>JAFQBR010000304.1 GCA_017399665.1 Clostridia bacterium
AATTTCCCCGCGCTGGGTAAAGTTACCGCTCATAATAACGATAAGGGCATCGGGTTTAAGCGTTTGTTTAATTGTGTTTATAGAATACAAGTGCCCATTGTGGAAGGGATTATATTCGCAAATAGTCAACCCGATTTTCAAAATGCTACCTCTTTTTCGTTTACTTTTTTTATAATTTATACTATAATATACAAGGTTAGGCTAGCTTTTGCCAAGCCAAAGCACTGCCTAAAAGGCAGATTACACTAATATCATACAACAAATCGCGGAAAAATACAAGTTTTTTGCGTTAAATAAGGAGAAAGTTATGTCTGAACTTATTAACAAGCTAGTTGCAAGCGCATCAGCGCTTAACAAAAAAATCGTTTTAACAGAAGGCGAAGATTCAAGAGTAGTTACCGCTGCTGCAGAAATCGTTAAACAAAAAATCGCAAGAATAGTTCTTTTAGGTGATGAAAGCGAAATTAAAGCAAATAATCCCGGTGTTGATCTTAGCGGTGTTGAAATTATCAATCCCAAGACAAGCCCCAAGCTAAAAGAATATACCGAGCTTTTATACGAACTTCGTAAAGCAAAAGGTATGACTATGGAGCAAGCTGAACAAACTGCAAGTGAAAGCACCTATTTTGGTACTTTAATGTTAAAAGCTGGCGACGTAGACGGTCTTGTATCAGGCGCTTGCCATTCAACGGCAAACACACTTCGCCCAGGTCTTCAGATTATTAAAACTGCACCCGGCGTTCCCCTAGTATCAAGCTTTTTCCTTATGATTGCACCCGAACAAGGCAATCAATACTGCAAGGACGGCGCGTTTATTTTCTCTGACTGCGGTCTAGAACCTAACCCCGATGCAGATAAGCTTGCATTTATTGCCGTTTCTGCCGCTAAAAGCGCAAAGGCTCTTACGGGTATTGAACCCAAGGTAGCTCTTCTTTCTTTCTCAAGTAAGGGTAGCGCAAAGCACGACGACGTTGCTAAGGTTGTTAGCGCAGTTGCAAAGGCTCACGAGCTTGCACCCGAGCTTAATATTGACGGCGAGCTTCAGTTCGACGCAGCAATCGTTCCATCAGTAGCTAAATCAAAAGCTCCCAATTCACCTGTTGCCGGCCAAGCAAACGTACTTATTTTCCCTGACCTTGATGCAGGTAACATTGGTTACAAAATTGCAGAACGTCTTGGCGGATTTATGGCAGTAGGCCCTGTTTGTCAAGGTTTTGCAAAGCCCATGAACGACCTTTCAAGAGGATGCAAGGCAGAAGATATCGTTTTAACGGTTGCTCTTACTGCGCTTCAGGCTCAAAATTAATTTTTGGTAATACACGTTAAAGGAGATATATAAACATGAAAATTCTAGTTATAAATGCCGGTAGTTCTTCACTTAAGTACCAACTAATCGACATGGAAACAGAAAAGGCCATTGCTAAAGGCGGTTGCGAAAGAATTGGTCTTGAAGGTTCTTTTTTAAAGCATAAAGCAAACGGCAAGGAAGTAACCATCGAAAGCGCAATGCCCGATCATAAGGCAGCTATCGAGCTTACTTTAAACGCACTTGTACACGAAGAATACGGCGCAATCAAATCAATGGAAGAAATCGACGCAGTAGGTCATAGAATTCTTCACAGCGGTGGTGAATACGACAGATCAGTTCTAATTGACGATCACGTAATGGAAGTTTGCAAGAATAACATCGAGCTTGCACCTCTTCATCAACCTGCAAACATTATGGGTGTTAACGCTTGTCGCGCAATTATGCCTAACGTTCCAATGGTTGCAACCTTTGATAACGCATTCCATGCAACAATGCCCGAACATGCTTATATGTTCGCATTACCTTATGAATATTACACAAAATACAGAGTTCGCAGATACGGCGCACACGGCACAAGCCACCGTTTCGTAGCTGGCGAAGCTGCTAGATATCTTGGTGTTAACCCCGAAAACGGCTTTAAGGTTATCACTTGCCACTTAGGTAACGGTTCTTCAATCGCTGCTGTTAAAGACGGCAAGTGTGTTGATACCTCAATGAGCTTCACACCGCTAGGTGGCGTTCCTATGGGAACAAGAACGGGCGACCTTGACCCTGCTAT
>JAFQBR010000030.1 GCA_017399665.1 Clostridia bacterium
AAACGATTTTAGTATTTTTAACAGCATCTAAAGCATCCTTTAATGTATTAAAAGGTTTAGCGCTTGCATCAGAAATATACTCGTCGACAAGAGCATCAACTTGTACATATTTAGCACTTGCATTGGTAGATTTTAAAGTTACAGTATATTTAATGGGGTAATATTTACCTGTAGCTGGTACATTTTCAGTTACTTCTTTAGATTCGTAAGTTACGTTTGTACCGCTATAATTGTACGTACCAGCATTAAGATATACTTCTTGTAAATCATCATAATCAAAAGTGATTTCGTAAGCAACTTCAGGTGTACCGCTAACTTCATATGTGTTTGAACCATTTGAGTTAGGAGCAACAACTTTGTCGCCATTTGATTTAACTTTATCAGCATTATAGGTATCACTGAAAGCAGAAGCACCAGCCTCCATTTCAATGCCCCATTTTGCAACACGTGCATTTTCTGTTGCTGTTGCACTTGTGGTATACTTAGCGAAAGTACCACTTACAGCGCAAGTTGTGATAAGACAAAGCATAAGTAAAACTGAAGCAAGTCTTAATGATTTGTTCTTTTTCATAATTATATCTCCTTTTTTTAATTAAGCGAGTTTATCGCTATGTTTTTTGCGAAATTAATCGCGATTTTAACTTTTGTGTTTTGGATTTTAAAGTTAAAATAATTCTTCCCGTTTTCGGGGACGAAGCCAGGGCAAATACCCTTTTGGGTGTGTTATGTAACACGATTATATTCATCACCCCGTCGTCGTGGCCTCCGATGGGGAAGAATACGTATTTTACGGCAGTTGCCGTTTTTACTAAGTTAATTTATGCAAATAAATGGCAAATTAAGCTTAAGAGCCTTAGATATAAGCGTTTTGTTTGCTTAATTTTCGCTTTTATCGCTATCGCTTTCTTTATTTACGTCTGCCTGAGTTTGCTTTAAAGCCTCTAACTCGGCAAGTAGTGCATCCATATCGCTCTTCGTTGCTTTATCTACTTTGTATCTTCTGTATACTTCGTAGCCAATGAATGCCGCTAATGGAAGGAATATGCAAACGATAAGCCCCCAAGTAGACTGCATAAACATTGCAACGCTTCCTATAAAGGGAATACGTGTGCCTTTGTAAATACCAATAACCGCCTTTACAGGGACAGGCATTCCGTCTTTTGCTTGCGTTCCGTCCGCATTAAAGTTGTTAATACCATAGGTCTTAACCTCCTTAATGGTTGTGCCGTCGCTTTCATAAACAATTTCGTCAATTTTGTGGGTTACAACGCTTTCAAAATTGTTTACCGGGTCGTAAAAGGCAATAACGTCACCTACCTTTAACGTTTGAGCGTCTACCTTTTTTACCACTATAAGGTCGCCACCGTTAATTTGAGGTTCCATTGATTCGGTTATTACAATAAGCGGAACAGTATTGCCGATTGACGGTACTTCTTTACTGTTTGACCAATCTTTAATTATTAACACGCAGTTAAGTATTAAAATCGGTAACAGTATAACACATAAGCATATACCAACTATGTTAAGTACCTTAGTCTTAGTTGAAACGCTTACCTGTTCTTGCGCTCGTTGGGTGTTTTTGTTATCGTTTTCCATTTTTTTACTCTCTCTTATTTTATTTTGGTTGCTTTAATTTTTGCGCAACGCTTTTGTGTTTAAACCAATTCGCTTATTTTTATGCAACGCTTTTGTGTTTAAACCAATTCGCTTATTTTTATGCAACCGATTGACTCATTAGTGCAATTACCTACTCACACTTTAATACCTATTACCTAGATATATTTACTACTGCACAGTTTGTTTAAGTAAGGGCGCTTGTACTATCTGAATCAATAATTTTTCTATAAGTGTTGTTAATTTAAGGCTAAGTAGCTTATTAACCGCTTTGATTAATTAGCGTTACCTTCTTCTTTTGCAAGTCTGCGCTTTTCTCTGCGTTTTTCTCTTGCAAGCTCTTTCTTATATTCTTTGTCTGCATCAATTTGCGTGCATACAAGGTCAATTCCGTCTTTTACTACGCCTACGGCTGAAGCATCTGTTACTCTTACTGCTGTTGCAGATTGTTTAATCTTTACTTCACCACCGCTTGTGTTTGCATAGTTTAAGAAATCCCTATCTATAAACGTAAATTCACAAACAATTTCGCTACGCTTAATCATCATCTTAAGCACTTTGTAAGATGCAATCTTGTATACGTATGCTCCGCTTTGCTTTGATTCCTTAACCCCATCTTTTGAAAGTGCGTGACGTACGATATCGTCAAAGTATCTTTTGAACTCCGTTGATAATGTTGCGTACTTTTCTTCCATCGTTAGGCTCACGCGTGAAAAGCTTACTGCATCTGGATCGTCTTCTGCTGCCGCTATTTCTTCTTGCGCTGGTTCTTCAATGGGCGCAGGCTGTTCTTCCTCTACAACTGCGGGTGCAGCTACAGGTGCGGGTTCTTCAACCTTGTTTTCTACTACCGGAGCAGGCTCTGCTACAGGAGCAGGAGCGGGAACAACTACCGGAGCAGGTTGAACTACAACTTGCACAGGTTCGTGAACGGGTGCTTCTGCCTTTGCGTGTTCTGCTTCCCTTTCGCGACGTATTTTTGCGTTTTCGTAAATAATATCACGTACTATTACGATTACAGCAAATAAACAAAGCGAACACAAGAATAGCATAAACACTACAACTACTGCTTGTAACATAGTTTCCATTTTGTTTCTCCTTGACTGTTTATTGTTTTACTATTTATTTTCATTTAAGCAAAAATCAAGCAATTATATATTCTTGCCTTAGGTTAGCCCTTTTTGCCAACCTTACAAAAATAATACCTGCTTGTCTTGTTTTAATGAAGTTGTGCCTTTTTTATTAAGCGAATAAACTACCCGCTTTTCGCTAGCCTTCGCTAAACTAAATTTTCGTTGCTTTTAGCTTTCTTTTACTTTTACAAAAATTAACCGCTAAAAAAAGTATACTTTCCTTAAGCGGACAAACTTTTGTATCGCTAATTTTTCTATACAACGAAAAAGTATTTTTATTTGAAATAATAGCTTTTTCTGTTGTTTTTTCGCCGCTAAAAAAAAGTATACAATTGTTGAGTGTAAATAAACGACGCAACTAAAATAAATCTTATTAGCCAAATAAATGCACTACTTTTGCACGTTAAGATTTATTAAAAATTTAAAAAGATAATATCTTTTTCTAACTAACTTTCAAAAATTATAGCATACGTAAGCTTTTTTTTCAACAAATTTTTACTTTATTTTAGTTTTTACTTATTTTTTAGCCCTTTTAAAGCAAAAAACACATTTTGAACAGTTGGTTATTAAAAGCAGGTTGAAAAATAAGTCAAAAAGTGTTAAAAAATAACCAAAAACATTGGTGTACTATTTTTAATTTTGTTAAAAAAGTCAAATTTTACCCGATTTTTTAAAAATTTTTTTCTTTTTTTGTATAAAAAAATGATTTTTATTCACTTTTTGTTAACTAGATGTTAACTTTTTTTGTATAAAAAATGATTTTTATTCACTTTTTGTTAACTAGATGTTAATAAAACTCTGTAGCTTTACCCATAAATAAACAATTTTTGGCATTTACTTGTAACCATTTATTGGGTACGTTATAAAAAAAACGCTTTACCACACGGTAAAACGCTTTTTTGTGTTTATTGGGGTTGTGCTAAATACTTTTTGCTTTATTATCAACAAAAAATACTAGATAATCGACCTATATAGGGGCTTTTAGGTAAAATTACTTATTAAAAACCAAGCTCTTGCTTGCATTCTACAAATGCAGTAACACACTTATCTATATCTTCTTTTGTGTGAGCTGCAGACATTTGAGTTCTTATTCTTGCCTTACCTTGAGGTACTACGGGATAGAAAAATCCTGTTACGTATATGCCCTTTTCCAACATTTTTGCTGCTACCTTTTGACTAAGCACCGCATCATATAGCATTACGGGAATAATTGCATGATCCTTGCCTGCAAGTTCAAAACCATGCTTTTGCATTTGCTCTCTAAAATATCTTGCATTCTCCATAACCTTATCCTTAAGGGTATAATCGTTTTTTATCATTTCAAATACCTTTAAAGTGGTTGCACAAATTGCAGGAGCTACCGTGTTTGAAAATAAATAAGGTCTGCTACGTTGGCGAAGCAACTCTATTATTTCCTTTCTACCGCTTGTAAATCCACCGCTTGCTCCGCCCAAGGCTTTGCCAAACGTGCCGGTAATTATATCTACTCTGTCTTGTACACCGCAATATTCGGG
>JAFQBR010000305.1 GCA_017399665.1 Clostridia bacterium
ATTTCTATACTTGTTAATGACCTGCAACAAAAGAACGCAGAATCGCCAATTCCAACAACGTCTTTACCGCCCAATTTAGTAGGTATATTGACACTTGTAATCAATCTTTTTCTTGGTTTTACTAAAACAACCGCAGAACTATCATCAGTAAGATCATAATACCACCCACTGCTATAATAATGAACCACTTGCCCTTCGCTTAAGTCTTGTTCAAAATAAAGTGCAACTGATTGAATGGAAAAGAGCAAAGATGTAATACCTAAAACTAGTGAACACACGACCCTAAAAATTGTTTTTAATAAATTCTTATTTAAAGGGTGTAAATGTATGCTAACTCTTCTTAAAATTGATGAGACAACTATAGATATAAATGAAATTCCAAAAGGAAGCATTAGCCACCATTCACGAAACCGAAATATATCGAGATCCCAAAGATTTGCTAAAAAAATTATTAAACCTATAAGAGCGAAAACGCCCGAAATTACAAACAAACTATTCGAAATAAGTTTTAGTATAGCTGCTTTTTTTAATTTCTTTTGCTCTATAAAAGTTGGGCTCGTTGGAATAATAGGAGAATTTTTCGGCGTTTCTAATTTTTCGCTGTCAGAAGGTTTTTTATCTAAAGATTTTTTTTCGTCCGATTCTCTGGAAATAGGAGTTTGTCCCACTTTAGGATAACTTGTAATTGGCTTAGCTGGGATTGTCTCTATTTTAGGTTCACCATTTGTTTCATCCTTATCTAGCCCATGTAATTTATTAGTAATTCTCCATACTAAATCGCCTAAATCATAGTATCGTGATTGAGTTCCAAAATATTCGCTAATAGTTTTATCATAAAGAAGTTCTGATTCGCTACCATTATTTATTCTGTACTCAAATAAATAAAACATACTGCCATTTTGTTTTTTATAATGTATACCGGCTTTTTCGTATGTTTTATAAACATAACTAAGCTCAATATCTACTGCATCATTCTCCAATCCCCTTGAATTTTTTGAAGAAACAAAAACTAAACTTTTGCAGTTATCTATTGCTTGGCATAATGCTTTTTTATAATCTTCTTCTGTTCTATTAGATTTACGTAAATTTTCAACAGCCCAAAAGTATGTAATATTTTTCCTTTTGAGTTCTTCAACTAAATTTTCTGCTATTTTATTATCTAAAGAAGAATGCGCAATGAATACCTCTCTAATGACAGTTAAATTATAAATACCCTCTGAGATATTTTCTTTTTGGTCTTCAAAAAATATACGCGCGCCATTATCAATATAATTATATTTAAAGCAATTTTCTACAAATAACGATGCAATTGATAAATCTTTCGATTCCATCATTTTCGCTAAGTATTTTACTATCCAAGGTAAATATTCACTATACCTTTCAATTTGTTTGTTTATATCAGAAATTGTTTCCGAAATTTGATTTTTATCACTCAATTTACATATCGCATTTGCAAACAAATTTGTAGCGTCTTTCAAAATAATATAGTCGCAACAACTTTTAAGTCTCTCTTGACTAATATATGTTTTGCAAATCTCTTCCTTTAGACTTTCAATGTGTGGCTCTACATCTAAAAAATTTTGAAAAATATTTCTTAACTCAGTATTAGTTTCTAAAATTTTATCAAGTTGTTCGCCTATAGCGTTAGCAAAGGTTTCTAATATTCCCTTTACAGCATTAGCATCTAACTGGTCAGTTCCTTTTTCTAAGGTGTATTCAGGGCGCCACATTTCCCCACACTTACAGGCAACTTTAACATCTATTACGCCTTGTTTAGTCTCGTCATGTTTAGTCTCGTCAAGTATAAGTTCAAAGTCAGTTTTGCCACATGTGCATTCTTTATCTTTAAGATGTATAAATAATTTATCATCTTTATCTTTATATACGCCGGCTTTTATTAGTTTTCTAATTTCTTGTAGTTCAAAAGAAATCGACGTAAAAAACGTTGAATAAATTAATGCTTGCTTTCCGTCTGATAAACTGAATATTATGTGAATGTTCTCTTGCATAACTTTATGCAAAGCAAGCAAAAATTCAATTAATTCTTCATTATCATTATCTTTCGGCTTGTTTTCTATTAAATTTATATTTTTATAAAGGCATAACAATAAAATTGCCGCGTTTCTTTTTTCCAGATCTTCTTTACTAGTAAATAATTTCTTAAGGTTTTCTGCAACTTTTGTAAAAAAGTCTTTTTTATCTTCTGGCTCTTTAACAGAATATTTATTTATGATATAATTTATTCTTTCCGCGCCAAAACTACCTTGTATTGCATTATAGAAGGCTATGAGAGTATTTATCGAACTTTTATCCAATAAAGCATTTTCAATGGTTTCGTTGTACCATTCTTTTGCCTGCCATAGAATACTAAAAGCATCAAGCCCCTTTTCACTTAAAAATTTGCCAATTGGGTGATCCTTGAACTTCTTTTTTTCGCTCATAAAAATTTTCTCCCTTGCTGTGTTTCTAAAGTAATTTTGGGGTTTTATGGTTTACTCGCATAAAACCCCAGTATATGTTTTCTATATTAATTATTATCCAAATTTAACAATTTGTCAATACTTACTTAAAAATATTGCAAATTATTTTTTTAATTAGCTAAAGCAACAATCGTATTGGTATAATAAAATTTCCAGTCATCGCGGATAGACCCACCTAAAACGAAGTCGTTTCTTCCTCCGCTTTGCGTTTTTAATACAGAAGCGTCAGATAAAAACTGATTGTCAGATAAGGTTGTAGAGTCATTTATTGCGCGACCTACAACTCCACCACAAGCCAACACTATTTGAAGTTCTTGCTCACCGATTTGATTCATGCGCTGTTCGCCTTTAGCTAACGCATAGTTTAGGCTAACCTTGTTACCTGAAACGTTGCCTGAAATAATCTCTCCACAAAGGCCTCCAACGTAGGCATATGAAACTTCGGTGTTCTTAACGCAATAGCCCTTATCATGCTTGAATGAATAAGCGGTAACAAAAGAGTTATAAACTTCGCAGTTAATTATATTACCACCGTCAAGTTTACCGACAAGACCACCAGCAATTGCCCAGCGAGAACTGCCTTCAGTATCATTTTTATCTTTTGCAGTGACGTTAACTGAACTGGAGTAAACCTTACAATTGTTTACTTCTCCGTCGCCTAACAAATTCGCAACCACTAAACCACCAGTTGCGTTCATACCTGAAGTTGTACAGTTTAAATTGGAATTATTAACAGTTAAATTTTTAATTGTTCCTTTGCACGAAACAAACAAGCCTGCGTTTGATGAATTTGAATTAATCGTATAAGTTATTGAATGGTTTAAACCGTTAAATTCACCTTCAAACTCGGCTATTGGCTTGACTTCACCTAAATTCAAGTCAGCGACTAATACGGCTATATCATTTTTATTGATATTAAGGAAATCATCTACAGTTTTAATTATAACTACGCCGACCTTTTTCTCCCATTGAGCATAAACGGTCAATTTTTCTTTTTCAAAATCACAAATATTTAATGATTCTCCTTGATCATTTGTTAATTTTTCGCCATTTATAGGCGAAGTAAACCATCCTTTAAAGTTATAATAATCACTTTTCGGAACTGGTAAACTATAATTTTTGTTTAAAGTTACCGTAATTTGTTGTTTGTCTATCGGTTCTGCCGTGCTATAAATTGATTCTTCGTTTAAGTTTAAAACAACTTTGCGATTTTGAATCTGATTAGCCGTTTGTGAAGAGCTTACTGAAGAATCAGTTACAGAAATTATAGATTGCGTAGAGTTAGACAAGCTATCTTTCTGCACGCTTTTTTCAGAATTTATCGGAGATTCAACGATAGAATTTTCTGATTTCGTCGAATTAGACGAATTACCTTTCTCTATGCTCTTATTAGAACTTACCGAAGAATTTTTGGAAGTTTCAACAGAATTTACGGAGTTCTTTTGAGAATTTTTCGAGTTAGTGATAGAGTTGTTTTGGCCGATTGAATTAGTTGTTCCAACAGTCTTCGAACCTAATGCATTAATAATGACATCCGTGTTGTTATTAGAGTTTTTAATTATTGCAAAAGCTCCAATGCTCCCTGACGTAACGGCGACAATAATTATTATTGTTACCAAAAGTTTAAAGTTATCTTTAATAAAAGTTTTTAGTTTTGTAAACGCGTGCTTTTCCATTTTTTTCTTCTCCCTAATTAATCTTTAAATCAATTTTAATTTGTATTAATAAAAATGTCAAGCATTTTTGTGAGTGTTTAAAATATTTATGTGAATTTTTTAATTAAATAAAAAACTCAGCAATAAAATGCTGAGTAATGTAACTTTTAAATTTACTTTTTAATAGGCAAAAGCATGCGGGTGGCTTTTTTGTATTCTTCAAAACCAACTTTTCTTGATTGTCTTCCCTCTGCCATTGGAATACTTACTGTAAAGAATAATATCGTGTTTAACACTGCACTGGAAAGTCGGTGGTTTTAGCCACCGACTTAAATTAAGGTCAATCTATTCATCGTTCAATATATTTATGCGCATTTTATGCAATTCATCTTCATTTACATTTTATAATTATTTTAAATATCTGCCCATATTATTGGGGTGGTAGAGGCCGCAAGTTCAAGTCTTGTCACTCAGACCAAAACGAGGGTTCATAACGAACCCCCGTTTTTCTTTAATTTCCTCGCATAATCTCTTGAAATCTCGCGTTTTCGTGATATACATAATG
>JAFQBR010000306.1 GCA_017399665.1 Clostridia bacterium
CATTAACTTCTTCAACGGTATCGATTCTAACACCGAATCTCGTTCACCCGCAATTTTTAGACAACAAGGTATTTACGAATCTCTTTCTGTTTTAGAGAAAATTTTACACAGAAATAACGGTATTACTTGGGTTAACCCCAACACCGGTAGAGAAGCTTACAGAGAAACTCAAAACAAAATTTTATTAGGCGAACACGCTCTATTCATGTCAAACGGTGACTGGGTAGATAGCGAATTAAAAACCTTACGCGACGGTTTAGTTGAATTAAACGGCTCAGCAGACGTTGTTAAACTAATGAGTGTTCCCGTTATTAGTTCTATTATCGAAAGAACTCCTTCAATCACCAACGACGCAATGCTTTCTGCAGTAGTTGCTGCAATTGATGCAGGTGAAACAAGCTATGCAGGCGTAACCAGCGAAGACTTTGCTATCATTAAACAAGCAAGAGAAGTAGTTTACTCAATCGGACCTGGCCACAACGCATGTATTCCTTCTTATGCAGTTGGTAAAGATCCCGCTATCGACTTCTTACGTTATATGGCAACCGATAAAGCTCAAGAAATTTATATTAGAGCAACCAACGGCGCAAGCTTACCTTTTGAATATAATCTAAAGGTTAAAAACCCCGGCTTATATGCAACTATTTCTCCCATGCAACAAGGTGTTATTGATCGTTTTACAAGCCTAAACGTTAATATTTTACCCGCACAAAGCTCTTTCAATCTAGTTAAATACGGTGGATTATCAGTATTTGCATCAGGCACTCCCTTTGAAGATTTCACAAGCGGTAAGTCAGCAGGTAGCTATTCATCTGTTGCAGAAATGTGCTTTGAAAGAGAATATAAATTCTGGACTGAAAACAATAACGCTGTTTGGAAAAACTGCTTAAGACAGGCAGGAATGCAGTAAAAAATTAAATTTCATCAAGGAGATATTGTATGAAAAAAACAATAGCAACGTGTCTGTTATCGTTGTTACTTATATTTTCTGCTTGTAGCGGAGGCGTAAACAATAATAGCAGCATTAATAATGATAAAAACAACAATACTCCCGTTGGCAACGGCGAAGTTGAAATTTGGACTACTTATGCTACTGAAAAGGTTTTACAAGATAGAACAGACATATATGATGACGTTCGTATGCCCGCAAGCCTAAGCGTTGAGGCTTGCAAGGGCGAATACGAGGGCGCGCAGGTTATTATGACGGCAATTAGTGACGTTGAGTATTACACCGCTGAAATAACTTCAAACCTAGTTAGCGCTACCGGTGACGTATTTTCAAAAGAAAACGTTAGCTTATATCATCAAAAATACATGAAGGTTGACGAAGCGTATTTTAACGGTAATAGTCCTGTTGCGGGAATGTATCCCGATGCGCTTTTACCTCTTGAAACTGCAATTGCATTTGAAGAAAATAAGGTAAAGAAGGGTGAAAACCAAGGTATTTATCTTACCTTTAACGTTCCCGTAGATCAAGCTGCAGGCATGTATCAAGGTAATCTTAAAATTACTTACGACCAAAAGACTAGCAACCTTCCCATTTATCTTATGGTTTACGATTTAACCGTAAGTCAAGAAACAAGAAGTATGTCATACTTTAACTTGGGCTTCTCACAATATTTAGGTGAATTAGACGGCACTCAAAATATTTGGAGAACTTACGTTGAAGAAATGATTAAATACCGCCTTGCACCCGGTTCGGTTGTTATGCAATCTAGTGCAAACGAGCAAAGCCTACAAAAAACGATTGATGAAATTGCAGATTTAGTAATCAATTACGGACTTTCAACCGTTTCAATACCAGGTGGTTGGAGAACGGGTGGTAATTTAACTACCTTCTTAACAAGACTTGCTGAAAAGAGTATTGAACTTAACTATAATCTTTTAGATCGCGTTATCGTAAAGGGAACTGATGAACCCAAGGTTTACCAATTAGATAAAGTTAAAAATGAAACCATCGAGTTTAATAATGGTATTAACGCAGCTGTAGCTAAAATAGGTAGCCTAAAGGGTGCAAGTAGTGAATTTTTAGATGAATTAAAGGAATCAGTTAAAAAGATTCCTAACATTATAACTCTTAACTATCAAAGAAATGATGAGACTAACGCTGTAAAGATAGATACTTATTGTCCCTTCTTCTCTTCATGGCATACTGAACGCGACCGTGCTCTTTACGACGATCAATGGAAG
>JAFQBR010000307.1 GCA_017399665.1 Clostridia bacterium
CAGAATGGGTTAACGGCATAAAATCCGTCCCCCTTTAAAGTTCCAACATATTTACCGAAAAGTGTTAAAACTAATGCTTCGTTGGGCTTTAAAACCTTTAAACCGATTAGCGGAAACCAGCCGAACAATAATAATACAATACCAACACCTACGCCAATTCCGTTAACAACGGTATTTCCCTTGTTTTCATCAAGTTGAATACCAAAATAAACAGTTAGTGCCATACCGGCAATAAGCGCGAGTATGCAAACAATTAAAACAGGCATACCGTTTTTCTTTGTAGAATAAATTTTTTCTTCCATAAACAAAAACTCCTTTGTTTGTTTTTTTGATATCAAAATGATATCACATACAAAGAAGTTTGTCAAGTTTTTTTTAGGCGATGTCACAAACAATGGTTGATTTTGTTTAAAGCGATAAAAATTACTTTGGTTAACCGTTTGTTGTGACAGAGCCTTTTTTTATTATCTAATAAAATTAGTAAATTCTTTCTTTTCTTTTTCAGGCAGACCAAACTTTTCTTTACCGATTGCAATACTCTTTAATAAAAAAGACATATTTTTAGCAAGCGTACGCATTTGCTGAAAACCCTCTTTATCATCAGTTGTTTTTTCCCCACCACCGTGAAGGCCGTTCCAATACTGTCCAGAAGCTATTGGCATACCGCTTATTGTAAAGTATTTATTAAGTTGATCGTGCGTAGCGGTAATACCACCCCTTCTTGCGCAGGCAACGGATGCACCAACCTTCATTGTTTTATCAAAGCGAGTGGAATAAAACAGTCTATCTAAAAATGAAATAAACGTTCCGTTTGCAGAAGCATAATACACGGGCGAGCCTAAAACAAGCCCGTCTGCCTTTTCAAATTGGTTAGCAAGCTCGTTAACGCCACCGCCTAAAACACATTTACCCGTTTTAAAGCAAGCGTAGCAAGCCTTGCAACCGCTAATTTCTTTATCGCAAACGTGAATAATCTCACTTTCTATTCCTTCCTTTTCAAAGGTCTGTTGCATTTCTAGAAGCGCTTTATAGGTTGTGCCCTTTTTATTCGGGCTTCCGTTTAAAAGTAGAACTTTCATTCACTTTCCTCCACAACAGTATATTTATAAATTTCGTTTTTATGAACTCCACGTTCCTTTGCTACCGCTTTAATAGCCTCCTTTTTTGTGTATCCTTGCGCTAAAAAGTGCTCTATATGTTCGTTAACGGACATTTCAAAGTTTTTTTCACTCTCTTTTGCCCCGTCTACTATTATAACGAATTCTCCGCGAGTTTCGCCTACGTAACCATCTTCTAAAAAGAATTCCTCGCGCGACTCAAAGGCTTTTGTAATCTCCCTAACGGTGCAAGCTTTACGGTTGCCAAACACCTTATAAATGCTTTTTACTGTGCTTTCAACGTCGTGGGGGGCGCAGTAAAATACCGTGGGACAATCGCTTTGTTTATATTTTTCAAGTAAAGCCTTTCTTTCGCTGTTCTTTTCGGGTAAAAAGCCAACGAAGGAAAATCTATAATCTAAAAGCCCGCTCATAATAAGTCCGCAAACAAAAGCGGTTGGCCCGGGTATAACCGTAAAAGGCTGATTTGCCTCTATTACCGTTTTAACTAAAATATTACCGGGGTCTGAAATAAGTGGCATGCCTGCATCACTTACTATGGCAATATCTTTACCCTCTTCAAGCTTTTTAACAAGTGTTTGCGCCACGCTTTTTTCGTTAAACTTATGGCAAGCAAAAAGCGGTTTTTTGATTTCGTATGCATTAAGAAGCTTTAACGTGTGGCGAGTATCTTCGCATGCAATTTCGTCTACCGACTTTAAAACCTCTACCGCGCGATAGGTAATATCCTTTAAATTACCTATTGGCGTTCCAACAATATATAGCATTACTCTCCTCCGTTAACTATTTCTTTAAGTATTTTTAGCTGTGGCTTTTTATCCTTTGTTGCTTCTACCATAACAAGGTATGGCGCGCCGTTTGGCGTACGCACAAAAACCATCTTGTTTGGCTCTAAATTACATTCCCTTAAATCGCATAAAAGGTCAGTTAACCGCTCTA
>JAFQBR010000308.1 GCA_017399665.1 Clostridia bacterium
CCTTGTGGACCAACTTCGCCTTGAATACCTTGCTCGCCCTGAGGTCCTTGCGGTCCAACTTCGCCTTGAATACCTTGCTCGCCCTGAGGTCCTTGTGGTCCAACTTCGCCTTGAATACCTT
Organism: Clostridia bacterium; assembly: GCA_017399665.1. The sequence continues at coordinate 122 of JAFQBR010000308.1, forward strand.
GCTCGCCTTGAGGGCCTTGTGGTCCAACTTCGCCTTGAATACCTTGCTCGCCCTGAGGGCCTTGAGGTCCAGCAGGTCCACGCGGTCCTGGCTGACTACGCAAATTTACGTTATATACCAAACAGGGTGTAGTGAGATTGTCCTCACATTGGTTACAAGAATTGTTGCAAGAATTTAAGCAATTATTAAAAAAATTTCCTCTGTGCATAATATACCTCTTTTGCATTAATCGTTGTATTATATAATACGTTTCATAAAGGAAAAAAGGGACAAAGATTAAATAGCTTAAAAACTAATTTTACTTTAAAAAAACCTTTTAAAAGGCGGTTTTAAATAAAGTTTTAACAAAATTAAATTACGTTTTGCTAAAACAAAAAAGCGGTTTTGTATACAGCTATTGGCTTGACAAAAAAATGCAAAAGTATTATTATTTATTGGTAACGTTAAAAGATATTTACCTTTGGTAAATAAAAAGAGAACATATGAACACTTGGACAGACAAAAGAGGACTTTCATTTACACTAGTTACAATTACATACGTTATTGCAAGCGCGCTAGGCATACTTGTTTTTAATGCGCTTAATTATCAACTTTGGCTTAACCTGCTTATTGCAGACGTTATATCAACTGCGATTGTGTTTGCCGTTAGCATAGCGGTTAAAAACTCTTCCGTTTACGACCCGTATTGGAGCGTTCAGCCAATAGTTATTTTGTGTGCTCTTGCTATAAAGTACGGTGTAAATAGCGCAGGGGCTTTAATACTAGCGGTTGTATGTGTTTGGGGTGTAAGGCTTACTGCAAACTGGGCGTATACCTTTCAAAATCTAAATTGGCAAGATTGGCGATATACAATGCTTAAGGAAAAAACGGGTAGAGCATACCCACTTATTAATTTTTTAGGCATACATTTATTCCCCACAATAGTAGTTTACTTATGCGTAATGCCTGCCGTTTATTTAATAGAAAGCGGTGCGCAAATAAACCGATTTTTAGTGCTTGGGTGTGTGATTTCCCTGCTTGGCGCGTTAACACAAGCTATTGCAGACGTACAAATGCATAAATACCGTAAAAATAGGGTAGGCAATTTTATAAGAACAGGTCTATGGAAGCATTCGCGCCATCCTAATTATTTGGGCGAAATTTTAATGTGGTGGGGTGTAGCTATTGCCTGCGCGGCAACTCTTAATAAAGTTTACCTAATAACGGGGGCTGTAGTTAATATGTTGATGTTCTTCTTTGTAAGTATTCCCATGGCAGATAAGCGCCAATCAAGAAAGGAAGGCTTTGAAGAATATAAAAGGCAAACTAGGATGTTGCTTCCAATAAAAAAATTTTAAATTGTAAAGCAGGTATAACGGGCGATTTAGATTGCCAATCGCCTGCTTTTTTTATTTAGATAAATAAAAGAGTAAAAAAGAATTGATTTTTGCGTTAAATAGTGGTATGATAATTAACGTATATAATGGGTTGTTATGGGCTTTGCAAAGAAAACTAGTTGTTTTTCTATAATTTTAAGTAATTACACAAAAAACAGCAGTTAGTCACGATAAAAGGAATAGAAAAAGGTAAAACTTGTATTAACCAAAATAAGAAAACAAAAACGGAAATATACTATGAATATTATTATTGTTGGTTGTGGTAGAGTAGGTCGTACTTTAGCTGAAAAACTTAATAATGACGGCAACGAGGTTACAGTTGTAGATTTATCCCCTGCAAAGGTGCAGTCTATTACGGATGAAGTAGACGTTATGGGGGTTATCGGTAACGGCGCAAAGCACACTACTTTGCACGAAGCAGGTATTGAAAATGCGGATTTATTTATTGCTGTAACTAACTCTGACGAGCTTAACTTGCTTTGTTGTATGGTTGCTAAAAAAGAAGGTACTTGCCGTACTATTGCGCGCCTTACAAACCCAGAATACAGCGCAGACGCTCCATATTTGAAGGAGCATTTAGACCTTGAAATGGTTATTAATCCTGAATATGCTGCAGCGGAAGAAATAGCAAGGGTATTAAATTTCCCCTCTGCTTTAAAGGTAGAACCGTTTGCAAAGGGTAAGGTTAATCTTATTAAGTTCAAACTGCCAAAAGAAAGCAAGATGGTGGGAATGTCTGCTCGTGAGTTAATTGCAAATTTAAAGGTAGACATACTTGTTTGCACCGTTGAGCGTGGAGATGACGCGCACATTGTTTCAGGTAGCTTTGTGTTTGAAGAAAAGGATATCATATCTATTATGGCCTCCCCAAAGGCTGCGAACGAGTTTTTTGAAAAGATTGACCAAAAGGGCGATTCTATTAAAAACGCGATTGTTGTTGGTGGCGGTAGCATAACTCACTATTTATGTGAAATACTTCAACGTTCAAAAATTAAACTAAAGGTTCTAGATAAAGATATTAAAGTTTGCGAACAGCTTGCCAACACTTGGGAAAAAGTAGACGTTATTCACGGCGACGGACTTCACAAGGCGCTTTTATTCGAAGAGGGCATAGAAAATACGGACGCGTTCGTTTCACTTTTAAGGCATGACGAGGATAATATTTTACTTTCTATGTTTGCAAGCGAAATAAACAACTGTAAGTTAGTTACAAGAATTAATAGAACAGATTATGATCAAATCCTTGTAAAACTTGATTTAGGCACTATAATTTGCCCGAAGAACATTACTGCTGATATGATTTTAAGATACGTTAGATCAACTTCCTCACACAGCAGTAATATTGAAAGACTTTACAATATAATTCAAGGCAAGGTTGAAGCGAGTGAGTTTATTATTAAGGCAAATTCACCTGTTGCAGGCGTTCCGCTGAAAGACCTTTCGCTTAAACCTAATATACTTGTTGCATCTATTACCCGTGGCGACCAGGTTATAATTCCCAGAGGCTGGGACGTAATTCAGGAAGGGGATGCGGTGGTTATTATCACAAGCAATCTTGCACTTCACGATATAGCAGACGTTTTAGTGGATTAAGAGGGTAAATATGAACTTTCAAATTATTAGAAGAATGATAGGTTGGCTTCTTTTGTTTGAAGCAATATTCTTCGTTATACCGCTAGCGACAGCCGTTGTTTATTGGGCGGAAGAGTCTAAATACTTTTTTACCTTTTTAATCACGATTGGCATTTGCGTTTCAATAGGCTTGCTCTGCTTATGGAAAAAGCCTAAAAACGATAGAATTTATGCAAAAGAAGGCTTTATTATAGTAGCTTTAAGCTGGATAATAATGAGTATTTTCGGGTGTTTACCCTTTGTTATATCCGGTGCAATACCAAGTTTTACAGATGCGCTTTTTGAAGTTGTTTCGGGCTTTACAACAACCGGGTCAACAATACTTTCAGGTGAGCAAATCGAAAGCATGCCAAAGAGCTTACTTATTTGGCGTAGCTTTACCCATTGGATTGGCGGTATGGGTGTGCTTGTTTTTATCATGGCGTTCTTACCTTTAAGCGGTGCTAGAAATATGCACCTTATGAAGGCGGAAAGCCCGGGTCCAACAGTTGGCAAGCTTGTACCAAAGGTTAGAACAACAGCTAAAATACTTTATGTAATTTACTGCGTAATGACGCTTGTTCAGCTTGTTTTTCTATTATTTGGTAAAATAAGCTTTTTTGAAGCGCTTAACATTGCATTTTCGGTAGCGGGAACTGGTGGCTTTGCTATTAAGGGTAACAGTCTTGCAGGATATTCCCCATATATTCAAGTGGTTTCAACAATATTTATGCTGTTGTTCTCTATAAACTTTAACTCTTACTACGCGCTATCAAAAGGTAGATTTAAAGAAGTTTTAACCGCTGAAGTGCGCGCATTTCTTTTGGTTGTAACTGTATCTATCGTCGCCGTTTCGTTAAATTTATGTATAAACGGAACAATGGGCTTTACAGTTGGCGAAGCAATCCGCCATTCTGCATTTTCGGTTGCATCAGTTATTTCAACAACAGGTGTTTCTACCGTAGACTTTAACCTATGGCCAATGCTTTCAAGATTTATTCTTATGGCTATTATGTTCATGGGGGCTTGTGCTGGTAGCACAGGTGGCGGTATTAAGGTTTCAAGAATTTTAGTTTTAGCTAAAGGTGCTGGGCAGGAAATTAGAAGAGTAATTCATCCGCATCACGTAAAGAAAATTTCCCTTGATAAACGTATTGTAGACGACGAAACTGTTCGCTCTATAAACGCATACATTATAGCTTACATTATTATATTTGCTTGTTCTATGCTTGCAGTTTCCTTCGATAGCCCATCATTAGAAACTGCATTTACGGCAGTTAGTGCAACGATTAATAACGTAGGCCCTGGTCTTAACGAAGTTGGTCCTGCTGGTAACTTTGCGTTCTTTTCTAATTTTTCTAAATACGTATTTATATTCGACATGTTAGCAGGTAGACTTGAAGTATTCCCAATGCTAATGCTTTTCTATCCACGTGCATGGCGCAAAAACTAATACCTTATTAAACAGACCGCAATCAAAGGAGGTTATTATGAAAATTTATTCTATTTACGACCCTGAATTTAAAGAATACGGCAGACTTGCAAAAGCAGATTACAGCCAACTTTTAGAACTTTTAAAGGATACTGAATGTCCAGACGGTGTAGTTTATCGCCCAAGCATTGAAAGCTTTGAAGCATTAGAGGTTAAAAACTTTTTAGAAGTTAATATGTACGGCGGTATGCCCATTCAAATTGGCTACTGCAACGGTCACAACAGCACTCTTAACGCTTTAGAATACCATAAGAGTAGTGAGATTAACGTTGGCCCAACAGACTGTATTTTAGTTCTTGGCAAAATGCAAGAGATAGAAGATGGCTTTTTCGACACTGCAAAGGCAAAAGCATTTTTACTTCCTGCTGGCGTAGCCGTTGAAATTTACGCAACCTCACTTCACTATGCGCCTTGGGGTGTAGACGGCAAGGGCTTCCAAATTGCAATAATTTTACCCAAGGGTACTAATTACGAAAGACCCGAGCCTCATGAATGCCCACTACTTTGGGGCAGTAACAAATGGCTACTTGCTCATCCGGATTCAAATGAAGCAAAGCAAGGGGCTTATGTGGGATTAAAAGGTAAGAATTTAACTTTATAAGGCTTATATACTTCGTTATTGTCACGAAAGATGCGCTTTATTCGGGTTACGTACGATAGTTGCGCGCCCCTTCATAAATGCTCCTTATCGTGCCACTAACTCGCATCTAAACCTTATTTACAATAAGCTTTATATACTTCGTAATACTTTGTTCTTTTGTTTTTACCCACATTCCTGTGACCAACAAGGTCACTCCCTGCGGTTAAAAACAAAACGCCGAGTTTGACACACTCGCATCTAAACCTTATAATCAATTATCATAAATACTCACGTAAAAATTAAAAAATAAAAGAGCAAGTAGGTCAATACTTGCTCTTTTGTATTTTATTATATAATTGTTACAGCTCGGAATTTTCGTCTTGGTTTAAGGGTAGTCCCTCAACAGAACCAAATGCAACCTCGCTTTCTTCAGGGTCAACC
>JAFQBR010000309.1 GCA_017399665.1 Clostridia bacterium
GATAAATTATTTAGAATTCGAAGAGGGAAAGGACAATTATTTAGAATTTCTTTCAACGTATACAGTGGTTATAAACTATGCACCGGTCATAAAAGATGATCCACAAAGAATCTTTTATGAATAATTAATAACAACAAAATCAGAAAAGGGCGGAAGAGAATTTCCGCCCTTTTTGATTAAAAAAAAGTAGTCTATAAGTCGATTATCGTATAGTTTTTGCATAAAAATTACTTTTTATCGCGTATTTTTTTGGAATAATAATTGTGTCTGTTAATTAGGTCAATAATATTTTGCGAGCCTCCGTCTTTTTCTTTTGCTACGTTTTTGCTGTTTTTAAGGTCAATAGTAGTGCGGGCAGGACGCTCTGCTTTTTTAGATATTACCTGCGATTTGTTCGTTTGGCTTTCGCTAAAAGGATTATAGGTTTTTGCAAAGCTACCATACGGTAGACTTTTATCGCGAGGGGTGTTTTCTTGCTTGTTTGCGTTATTTTCTTGCGCGCTAGAAGAATTTTCGGTTGCGTTTTCTTCTTGGCTTGTTTTATTTTTATTTTGCATAAGCCCAATGCTAGATATTAAGTCCCATATAGATTTATTTTCCATAAAATACCGCCTAAAATTAAAAATTCCCTCTTTGCAAGGGTAAAGTTTAATATAAATATATTAATATTTGAAATATAATAGAATTTTTTTGCAAAAAATGTTTGATTATTTTGTTAATTTGTTATATAATGTATGAGTATATAATTGCGGTAGAACGCGCAAACTTAATTTTTGAGCAAAAAAGGAGCAATAGAAAATGAAAAAAATCATTATCTTACTCGTTGCAATCTTAACATGCTTCACAGCATTCTTTACAGGTTGTGGCGATTCAACCGGTTTTAACAACAAGTTAACCATTAGCGCAAGCGACGCTGTTTCTTCAAACGGCGGTTTTGCAGTTGTTAAGGGCGACTACGTTTATTTTATAAACGGCGTTGAAACTTATACTGCTGATAACAAATACGGCGACGTTGTAAACGGCGCTTTAGTAAGAGTTAAAAAGAGCGATCTTGCTAACCCCGCTACAGCTACTGCTGAAGTTGTTATTCCTTCACTATTCGTAGCAAGCGATTACACATCTGGTTTTTATATGTTTGAAAATGATGCTAACGTTTACTATGCATCACCTGTTACAGCTAAAAACAAAGAAGGCGTTGTAGAAAATTCTAAGCTTGATTTCATCAAGACTTCTTTAGACGGCAAGACTTCAGTTACCTTAAAAACTGTTGACGATAATACAACTCAGTACCGTTACGTTCAAGGCGCAGATAACAAAGTATATCTAGTTTTAAAAACAGTTAACGAAGATGCTGAAACCGTTATTGAAATCATTAACGCAACAGACAATAAGCCTGTTAAAACAACAGACAAGATTGAATCTGTTATCTTTACAGACGGTGGCGCTGGTACAGAAATTTACTACACAGTTGTTCCCCATAACGAAACTTTAGACCAAGACGAAGCTTATAACGAAATTCACCGCGTTAAAGTAGACGGAACTTCTGAATTAGTTTTATCTGGTAAAGGTTTATACGGAACACAAGATGACGAAAATCCCGAAGGATTTGGTATTTCTGGCGTTAAGTTCACTTTAATTAAAGACACTGCAGATACGTTATATTTCAGCGGTGCATACGTAGATACTTCTATCGCAAGCGTTACACGTTACTATGCTTTAAATAAAGCAAATAAGGCTTACGAAGTAATTAACGAAGGTACTTCAACTGCATCAAAGGTATTTGCAGCAAATTCTTACTATGCAAGCAAGGACTCTATCGTTTACTTAGATGCAACTTACGGCTTAGTTAAATATGACTACAACACCGTTGGTTCAACAGACGTAAGCATTTCTGAGGGTAGAGTACAATTATTCTATGATAAAGATTTAGTTGGTTACACAGTTAAATTCTGGCAAGACGGTTATTTATACTTAACAGATTCTTCTAACTACTACTACAGAGTTAACGTTGCTACATTACTTGATGACGATGCAACAAACGATAAAGACGTAGCAGTTGAAACAGTTAACTTCCTTGCAAACTCAACCTCTTGGTATGCACCCGAAGTTATCGATGGTTACTTCCTTTCTGTTTATACTTCAGATCCTTACAACGGTTTAGTATTCGTTTCTGATATCGCTAAGAACGCAGCTATCGGTGCTGCTGAAGATGCAGAAGATCAAATCGCTGCAATCCGCGAAGTAACAAAAGAACAGGTTGAATTAAATCTTGCAACAAGCATTTCTTTACAGTCAGACGCTGTTAAAGAAAAAATCGCAAACTACATGGAAGAAACTTTTAAAGAAGAATAATTGCTACCTTTAAAACATAAGTTAAAATAGCGCGCTAATAAAACTAGCGCGCTTTTTGTTACAAAATAAAAGATAGGCTATAGGGCAGTATTTAAATGGTGAAAAAGATTGCGTAAAATTCTTAAAAGTGCCGTTAACAGCTCTCTAGCGTGATATTTTTGTTAAAAATTACAAAAAAAATAAAAAAAATTAAAAATTTTTTTAATTAATACTTGATTATTATTAAAATATATTATATAATAGTGGCAGATATTATGTGAGTATAGGGGATATTATACTCAATACGCCCTAAATTGCACAAATTCGTCACGAGAGGTGGATTATGAAAATCTGGTTAAACAGCGATGCTAAAAGTTCAGGAGGAAGAAGATTTTTCGCACGCGTAGAAGAAATCATGGTTGATAAAGACGGTAAGCCCGTTTATCTTCCTAAGGCTCCTTCTACAGTAATTGAACCTGCTCCTGTTGAAGCACCCGTAGTAGAGAAAGCACCTGCAAGAGTTGAACCTATCACTGTTGTAGTTGAACAAGCTCCTCTTCAAATCGATTCTTCAGTTATTTCTATCCTTACTGACGTAGTTAGCAAGTGCGATAAGATTATAGATATCTTAGCAACAAGAGAACAAGTTGCTCCTGCTCAAGTCGTAGTAGTAGCTCCCGCTGAAGAAGTTGCTAAAGAAGAGGTGGTTGAAGCTCCTGCTGAAGAAGTAGTTGAAGAACCCGCTCAAGAAGTAGCTGAAGAAGTGGTAGTTGAAGCTCCTGCTGAAGAAGTAGTTGAAGAACCCGCTCAAGAAGTAGCTGCTGAAGAAGTGGTTGAAGCTCCCGCTGAAGAAGTTGCTGCAACAGAATACGTTGAATTTGGCGAAGAAGATCCTGCAAATCTCGTTGCTATGTTAGACGTACCTGCAGAACCTGCTGAAGAAGCTGCTCCTCAAGAAGAAGCTCCTGTTAAAGCACCCGCTCCAAGAAGCCGTAACTTTGCAGAAAAAATGCGTGACGCATCAGAAATCATTCAAGACAGATACGACGAACTTAAAAACTACGCATTACGCTTCAGAAAACTTAAATCAAGAATTTCAAGAAAGTTTGATAGTATTAACCAGGGTAGATTCCAATTCGTTAAACTTGGCCTTGCTGGTAAGACATTAAAGCTTTACTTGAATATGGATATTAATACGACTGATCCTAAGTTCCACTGTAAGGATATGTCAGATAAGAAGACTTACGTTACAGTTCCCACTATGCTTCGTATTAAATCAGGTAGAGCTGTTAGATACGCAAAGATTCTTATCGACCAATGCGCAGAACAAAACAACATGCTTGAAAGAAGAAAACCCTTCGTTGTTGACGCTATGGCTCTTATCGAAGAAGCTCTTGCTGCTAAAGAAGCGCCCGAAGCTGAAGACGTGGATGTTGATGCAGACGTTGATACCGCAGCTGATGCAGAATAATTAATTTTTACAAAAGATAAAATTAAACGAATTCTTCCTTTATTTGCGGAGAATTCGTTTTTTATTAACTGTAATTGCAAAAGCCTTAGGTGTTTTGTTGCACCGTTTAATCATTATATATATACGCGCACGCGCGCGCGAGGAAAAAAGGGTTAAAAACCAATTTTTATGCGCTAATAAGAATAGGGAACAGGTTATGAAAATCGCAGGCTTACAAAAACTTACCTTGCTTGATTATCCCGGCCATACCGCTTGTACGGTATTTACGGCAGGGTGTAATTTTCGTTGCCCATTTTGCCATAATTCCGACCTTTTAAGAAAAAACGAAGGGGATATCAGTGAAAGTGAGTTCTTTGAGTTTTTGCTTAGCAGGCGCGCTAAACTAGACGGTGTTTGCATTACCGGTGGTGAACCGCTGTTACAGCCCGATATTCTTGAGTTTATGCAAAAAATCCGCGATATGGGTTTTTTAGTTAAGCTTGATACAAACGGCAGTATTTACGATAAATTACATTATATTGTAAATAATAAACTGTGTGACTATATTGCAATGGATATTAAAAACGCCCCTGAAAAATATAATTTAACGGCGGGCGGAATGATTAACGTAGATAACGTTAAACAAAGTGTAAACCTTCTTTTAAATCAAGAGCTTGTTGATTATGAGTTTAGAACTACCGTTGTAAAAGAACTTCACGATAAAAATGATTTTAAGGCTATTGCTACTTTTATTGCGGGCGCAAAAAGATATTTTCTTCAACAGTACAAAGATTCTGAAAAGGTTCTTGATAGGCGCTTTTCTGCATATTCTGAAAGTGAGATGCTAGAAATTATGCAATATTTAATGGGTAACGGAATAAAAAATACCGCTTGTCGCGGATTTTAATTAAGGATATTATTATGAAAGAGAATAAAAAAGTGGCAGTCTTTATTGATGCCGAAAATATTTCTGCACGCTTTGCAGATAGATTGTTAATAGAAGCGGCAAACTACGGCGACGTTATTATTCGCCGTGTTTATGCGGATTGGTCAAGCCAAAACGTTCAGGCTTGGAAGGATGTTATAAGCCGTCATTCATTGCTTGCGGAACAGCAGTTTTCTGCTGTTAAAGGCAAAAACTCGGGGGATATATCACTTATTATAAACGCAATGATAGTGCTTTTTGAACGTGATATAGACGTGTTCTGCCTTGCTTCTTCAGACAGCGACTTTACGCGCCTTGTTCAAGTTTTAAGGGAGCGCGAAAAAACAGTTATTGGGCTAGGGCTTAAACAGACTACGCCTGCCTTTGTAAACGCCTTTTCTGAATTTATCTATTTAGATAGTGAGCCCGCTAAAGATAAGCACGTAGAAGAAAAGAAGGCTGGTAAAGATAGCTTTGCTTTAGAGCCAGATAGGCTTTACGTTTTAAAAGAGGTTATCGATAAACTTATTGAAGAGGACGGCTGGGCGTTGTTTGCGCGCATTGCAACCGAAATGAAAAATAAGTTCTCGGACTTTGTTCCGCGCAACTATAACTGCCGTTCATTAAAAGAGTTTATGTTTAAGGTTCAGCCACTTTTGGGCAATTACGAAATCAAAACTGATACAGACGGTACAACAATGTTTTTAATACCCTGCTTGCTTCCTAAAAAGGAAGAAAAAATTGCAACCAAAAAAGAAGAGAAGGTTGCAACAAAAAGGGAAGAGAAAAAGCCTAACAAAAGACCTATTAAAGGGGCTGTTAAAAAAGCAATCAAAAAACCTAATTTCAAAGCAAAAAAGAAACAAAATTAATTTTACGGCAAAAGCTACTAACGGCTTTTGCCCTTTATTTTTAACTCTTTTGTTAGATAAATTTTAGTTGTGTTCCTGTTGGTACTTGACTGAAAAATGCAGTTGTGCTAAACTATTTGCTGTTGGAAGGTATAGTTATGAATGACTTTTTTATTAAAAAACTTAACAAAGAAGAGCTTAACACTCTTTACAGTTTTATGAAACCCATTTGGGAAGATACTTATTCTTTTTTGCCTAAAGAGCAGGTTAATTTGCTGTTAGATAAGTATTTTTTGCCTAAAAACATAGAAAACTTTTTAGCTAGCGGTTACGAATATTACAGCGTAAATGGCGAAGGAGTTTTGGTTGTTTTGGAGCAAGAAGTGGGGCTATATGTCGATAAACTCTATCTTTTGCCATCTGCAAGAGGTAAGAATTTGCCAAAAAAGGTGTTTGAGTTTTTGCTTAAAAGAGGTAAAAAATTATATCTTAACGTCAACAAAAACAACAAGCGGGCAATTAACTGCTATTTAAAAAACGGTTTTAAAATAACAAAAGAAGAAGAAATTTTACTTGGTAACGGCCTTGTTAACTGTGATTACGTAATGGAAAAAGAAGTAAACGGAATAGAAATAAAAAAATGCTCGCTTTGTGACTTAGATGAGCTTGAAAATTTTTATAATGAAGTTTTAGATTATTTAGTGCAAAAGGTCAATTATCCCAAGTGGACGCCAGGTGTTTATCCTTGTCGCGAGAGTATACAAACGGCAATATCAAAAGGATATCAGTACGGCGCATATAAAAATGGAATTTTAGTTGGCGCGTTTATTTTTAATGAAGAAACCGGCGGAGATTACGGCGCAGGCGAGTGGAAACAACCTTTAAAGGAGGGGGAATTTTCCGTTATACATACGCTAGCTACCCATCAAAAGTTTTACGGTCAAGGTATTGCAAAGCAGATGGTGGAGTTTTGTTTAAATTATTCAAGAGTTAACGGCTATAAAGGGGTAAGGCTGGACGTCGTGCCCACTAACTTTCCTGCAATTAAGCTTTATACCTCTTTAGGTTTTACTTTTGCAGGCGAAAAGGATTTAAAGCGTAATATGGAAGAAATTCCCACCTTTTGTTTATATGAATTTAACTTTTAAAAACCTATAAAGTGTTCGATAATCGACTTATAGGCGCACTTTTAATAAAAAAATCGGTAGAAAACTATCTTCTACCGATTTTGTTTTTATTTTTCTTTTGGTTTTTTAACAAGGCAAATTACCGTGCGTGTGGGGATATATATTGGTAATTCATATTTGCCGTCTTCGGTTTTTTTAGCTTCGTATTCAACGGCGTGGGCAACTCTTCCGTATCCGCCGTAGCAATAATCGTCTGAAGAAAGGGCAACCTTATAAGTGCCTTTTTGAGTTATTCTTGCAAGGTAGCCTTCGTAGGAATTAACAGGGCTAAAATTAAACAGGAAGGTTACGCCTCCGCGTTTAAAAATTAATACTTGCTTATCTGCGTCGATAAATAGCGCTTGCGGTTTACTATTAAAAACTCTGCGCTTTTTGCAAAGAGAAAGCATGTCTTTATCGAAGTCTGAAAGGTAGTGATATTTTAGTGATTTATCATCCTGTAAATGCCATTGACGTCTACAGTAAAAATGACTCCAACCGTTTCCTTCACGTGGGAAATCAATCCATTCAGGGTGACCGAATTCGTTACCCATAAAGTTTAAATAACCCTCTCCGCCGGCGCTCATGGTGACCATGCGAATAAGCTTGTGAAGGGCAATACCGCGCGCTATAGTTTGATTATCGCTATTTTTGTTCATGTCGGTATACATATCTTTATCACAAAGTCTAAAAATCAATGTCTTGTCGCCAACAAGCGCTTGGTCGTGGCTTTCTGCATATCCGATATACTTTTCGCCAGGTCTGCGAGAGGTAAGCTCGCCCCAAATACGCCACATGCTCCAAAACTCATCTCTTTGTTCTTTAATAAGTTTAATCCACATATCTGGCGTGCCCATTGCAAGGCGATAATCAAAGCCAATTCCGCCTTCCTCAATAGGTAAACACATTCCGGGCATTGCAGACATATCTTCTGCAATAGCAATGGCGTTTGGATTTATTTCGTGAATAAGCTCTGTTGCAAGCTGAAGATAGGTTATAGCCTCCGTATCGGTATTTAGCGAGAAATATTTGCTGTAATCAGTAAATGCCGCTCCTAAGCCGTGGTCATGATATATCATGGAAGTAACACCGTCAAATCTAAATCCGTCAAAATGAAAGTTTGTCATCCAATATTTTAAATTTGATAAAAGAAAATGTATTACTTCGCCTTTTGCATAGTTGAATAGTTTTGTTCCCCAAGCGGGGTGGTCCCCCCGTTCTCCCTCGTGGAAGAATTGATAGGAAGTTCCGTCAAACTCGTTAATTCCTTCAGAGGTGTTTTTTATTGCGTGTGAATGCACTATATCAAGAAGAACTGCAATGCCAAGTGCGTGCGCTTTGTCTATTAACGCCTTAAGTTCGTTTTCGTTACCGTACTTAGAAGAGGGGGCAAA
>JAFQBR010000310.1 GCA_017399665.1 Clostridia bacterium
ACTTTAAAGCTTTTGTTTTTTTAAAGTTTTACGGCAAAAGCTACGCTATAAGGCGATTAACTAACGTTTTAATCAAAGCAAAGGGTATTGAGGTTTTAATTTTACTGCATTAAAAAAGGAACGGTTTTTCCGTTCCTTTTTGTTTTTATAAGTTTTTATAAAGCGTTTACGTTACCTATAAATATGGGAAGATTGGTTTGATTATCTATAATCATATAAACGAATGGGCGATCTAAATAAACGTATTTTATAATTTCTGGTGGAGCAGCGCTACCACACTTCATATCTATAATGGTTACCGCGCCTGCTTTTGTTCCCTTTTCTGCAACCTTAATGGAAGTTTTATGAATAACTCTTCCTATATAAACGTTTTCGCTAGGGTTTGTTGGCGTTGCCATTTTGCTAAAGTCCGCACGGTTTACGTCAAAGGCTAAAGGCATACCCATATTTTTTAAAACATCTTGCATCTCTATACTGTAATCATATTCAAACTTGGGAAGACGCGTTACCGTTTGGTAGCCCATTGGTTTACTAATTTGCGTTAATAAGTCGCTGGCAGATAAGCCCGCAATATAGGCGTTAATATCCATTCCCTCGTTAGGTAAAATTGCAACGAATGAATACGCGTTATTTTTATAACTTTTAATAAAACCGCTTGCGTTTTCAGGCTCAATATATCTCCACTCGGTTGAGCACATCATTTTCGCAGACTGTTTTTCGTTATTAACTGAAGTAAAGTCGCGCTCTATTACGTCGTATTTTTCATAAATCGTTGCCCATTCAGCTTCAAATAAAAGAGTGTTAATCAAATACATAATAGTATCTTCATTTATTCTATCTAACGCATTTTTAATAAGCCCGTCAGTTTTATTGCTTACCCAATTGTTTATATTTTTTAAAGTATCGTTATTAAAAAGCTCCTTAAAAATTTCCGCGTCGTAGTAGTTTGCAACCCTTTGTAAAAAGTCCTGCTTAACGTCTACCCTTTTGTTATCGTTAATCCAAATAGAATTTGCAAGCTCTAGCTTACTTTTTTCTTCATTAGGCAAGCTATTTACGTAGGTATACAAATATTCGTTTAAGTCATCAATATTCATTCCAAGCACGCTTTCCATTTGAGCCAGCGTTTCGCCGTCTGCTCCGTTAGCAGTCATTGCCAAAGCTATCATAACGGAAAGGGGGGAAATTAATGCGTTTTCTTTACCCGTAGTTGCAACCGATCCCTTAAAAAGCTTAAGAGCAAATTCCATTTGCGCCAAAGCAAACTGCTCGTCTGCTTGCATTCCTTCTACCGCTTGCGGGGTTACGCCGTCTAACAGATTTTGCGCGCTAACCCTTTTAGTGCAACCAACAAAATTAAAAACAAATAAGCTTGCAAGCAACGCGCTAAGCAAGGCTATTACTTTTGCTTTCATTTTACTACCTCCTTATTATAACTTATTATAATTTAATCACTAAAGATATTATATTATAATTTCATATATTTGTCAATAGCAAATAAAAAATTTTTATCGCGAGTAAAAAACGCGCTAGGCGCTAAAACTATTTTATGCCCAATTCCTTATCTATTTCCTTTAACTTTTCGTAAAGATCGCCAAGTAAATCAGTATACTTAAAGCTTTCATCAACCACGCTTTGGGCTTGCTTTAACTGCATTTCAATAGAGATTAGGTTTTGGGAAATTTCCTTTGCCTTTTCGCTTAACGAAGCCAAATAGTTTTCTATTTTTATAACCGCGCCAATACCAAAGGTGTTAATATCAACGGTATATCTTGCCCTACCTTCCACTACTAAATAGGGGCGCACCCTGTTAAAGCTTGCAGGTAAATAAACCTTAAAAGAGCC
>JAFQBR010000311.1 GCA_017399665.1 Clostridia bacterium
GTTGAACGTATTTGTGACCGTATTGCAATAATCAAAAAGGGCAATATTATGTGCTGTAAGACTATTGCAGAGGTAGAGGAAGAATGCCCATTAGAAGAATTCTATTTAAAGACCATTAACGACGAAGAGTTTGCAGCAAAGGTGCTTGCAAGCAACAAATAAGGAGAGCTAAAACATGAAACATCTTAAAGCGCTCGTAATGATGCAGCTTAAGATAAGCGAGATTTAAGCATTAATTATTAAAAGCAAATAACTATTTCTAAAATAGTTTTCACAATTTTGAAGTTCGGCATCGTTACGGCGGTATCTTACGTAGTATTTATGCTTCTACCGATGTTACTGTTTACAAGCGGTAGAGTTCCGCCCAATATAATGGTTTTTATATTTGGGTTAATATTTATTCTTTCAACCATATCCTGCACGGTTGGCTTAATGAAGAATTTGTATTTTGCAGACGATAATAAGGTGTTAATAACCTTCCCCGTTAATGCAAATATGATATTCGTTTCTAAGCTTATCATATATTACTTCTTCGAGCTTAAGCGAAGCTTATTCTTAACCATTCCCATTTTCTTAGGTTACGAAGTATTTTCAAAAATGATTGGGCTTCATACCGTTTGGTTATTTGTAGCATTCATTTTTATATCCGCTCTTCCCGTTTTAATTGGCGCGGTGCTTTCTATACCTGCAATGTTTATTTACAGATTCTTTAGAAAAGTGCCCGTTGTTAAGCTTTTAACCTACGCTGCGGTTGCTGCGGCTGCGGTATTTGCTTCAGTTAGCCTAATTTCTTTAATTCCCGATAAAATTAACCTTATTGAACAACGCGGAACTATTGAAAGAATGGTTTTAGAAGGATTAAAATGGTGCGGGGATCACGTTTACCCGGTTAACCTTTTAGTAAGTATGTTAGTGGGATATCCCACGGGCTTTGACTATTCTATTCTGCATCTAAACGTACTTCTTTATTTTGGCATAATGGTTGGCATAATAGTCGTTCTTAGCGGATTGGTATTCTTCCTATCACGCCCGTTATTCTTCGGCATGATGAGTAAATCCTTTGAGTTTGAGAAAAAGCTTATTAGTAAAACCAATCCCAACAAGAAAAGAGGAGTTATTGCAACCTTCTTTAAAACGGAGCTTTCCTCACTTCTTCGTTCGGGTATTACTGCAACCTTTATCATAATGTATCTTGCCGTTCCCGTTTTAATATACCTTTTGAATAAGGTATATGCGGCAATGGATACCGATACCGAAGGAAAGTATATGACCTATTCCTTCAACCTATTAATAATGATATTACCCTTAATGGCGTCTAACGCGGTTATTGCAACGCTATACAGTCGTGACGGTAGAGTTTCTTACTTAAGAAAAACCTTACCGTTAACACCGCTTATTCCTTTAGTTATAAAGGTAGTTCCCATGCTAATATGCTCTGCAATATCAATTATAGCAAGCGTAATAGTATTTTCGAGATTCGTTTCACTAAGCGGGGTAGAAATAACCTTGCTTGCGATCGGATTAATCGGTATGCAATGGGGGCACGTATTCTTCTGCGCCACGGCGGATTTAATGAATCCCCAAAACGAAGCGTATGCAACCACCGGTAACGTAGA
>JAFQBR010000312.1 GCA_017399665.1 Clostridia bacterium
CCTAAATCCTTCTCTTTAAAACCGTCTGCCATATAAATGGTAATTCCGCTGTCGGAAGTATATTTTTTCAATTCATCTAAAGGGTCGGCAGACTCTACCTGAGATAGTTTGTAATTTATCAGTAATGGCACTAACGATAGGAGTTTTCATCATTGAAACAACGTCGTTATAGCCTTCTTGCTTATAACCTGCAGCAAGGTCCTTCATTTCGTTAGAGAACCAGTCACCTGAAGTCATGAATAAACCACGTCTTAAAAGTAGATAAGATTGACCACTAATAAAATCTCTATTTGGTGAACTTCTATCATAATAACCATTTGCTTCATCGAGCATTCTATCCCAAAATTCCCATGCTCTTAATCTTCCTTTTTGGTAAAGAATGTTAATAGAGTTGCGAACACCGTCTTCGTCAATTGCATTATTAAAGTTGTAATAATCTTCTAAACCTTCATATTGCGCCCATAATACGGGTAACATATAGTCAGCATACGTGATTTGTGAAGCAATATATGAATAGGTATATGGATAAGCAGCCTTTTTACCTTCCCAAGATTTTACAGTATCCATCATTTCAAACATTTCTTCTGTAGTACGTGGAACTGTAAGACCTAATTCTTCAAAAAGAGTTTTATTGTAAACGATACCTCCAATACCCATTGTCCATGGTGTAGTTTCGTAATAAGTTCTATTTTCGCCGTAAGGTGTAAAACCTAAACTGTTATAAATAGCAGGTAACATTTTATTTTTGTATAAAACATTTTCACCTGGTACGGTAGTTTCAAATAAAACTTCTTTTAAATCAACTAATTCACCTGTGCCAAAATATGAAGTCATATCGCCAGTCATAAACAAGTCGATAGTGTTACTTTCACCAGCAGCCATACGATCTTGTCCATAAGTATTTTGATCGTTAATTACTGTAAAATATTTGTAATTAGGATATTTTTCTTTTACCCAAGATTGTTGACCGAAGTCTTGTAATAAAACTTCTAGCCATTCATAGCCGTAGCCGGCATTCCAAAGATAAACTTCCAATGAATTGTCATCATTAGAAGCAACGTTCTTTTTGTTATCACAACCGAACATTCCGAAGGCACACGCAAACGCTAAGATTAGTGCGCCTAATTTAGTAGCAAAGCTTTTTTTCATAATTTTTCCTCCTTTAGAAAAATCTATATTTTTATTTTATTTTTTATCCTTTTAAACCGCCTACACTTAAGTTTGTCATTATCTTATCAGAGAAAGCTATAAAGATAATAAGCATAGGAATCATCGTGGTAACAAGACCTGCATAATATAGTGAGGTTTTACCTGTTCTAAGTAAAGTATTTTGTACCGAATACATACCTGCTGAAATTGTTAAATATGAAGGCATGTACAATAAAGTTGTCATTGCGTCGTTCCAACTTGCGATAAACGAGTTGATAAGTAATACAGTAATCATAGGAACTGCTTGCGGTAATATGATTTTAAAAAATACTGTAAACTCACCACCACCGTCAATATATACAGCTTCGGCATAAGATTGAGATACGCTTTTGAAAAAACCATAGTACAAAAGGAAATTTGTACCACCCCAACCTATGCTACCAACAACATAAAATAGTGGATTATTATATAAATTTAAATCATCATAAAGTTTAAAATATGCACCACCAGTACCGACAATAGGAATAATCATTGTAAACATAATAACTGCATAAATAGCGTTTCTTCCAGGAAATTTAAAACGGCTAATAACATATGCAAACCAAGTTGTTGTTACTACGTTTATTGGAGAAGCTAATAAAAATGGCCAAATATTGTTCCATATCATTTCTGGGAAAGTGATACCACCCGGTGTACGAATTAAGCTATACACTTCAGCATAGTTTTTCCATCTCCAAACGTCGGGCAAATCGAAAGCTCTACCATTTACAATGTCTAGTGCGTATTCAACGAAGGGTTTAAATGAATTGGTAATCATCCAAAACATTAAATATAAAATCATAATAGCGTATATTGCAAAAATGGCAAATACAAAGGAATATATTACCCTTTCGCCCTTTGAGCGCCTAATTTTTTCTTTAGGAATTTTCACTGTGTTCATATTTTACCTCCTTAGTATTCAACAACGTCAATCTTTTCAGTAAGCCATTTTACGAATAAAATAATAGGTAAACCAAGTGCAGTAAAAATCATACCGGCAGCGGAAACTGCCCCATATCTTCCCGTACCACCAAATGTACCTGTTCCATAAACTTCTGCAAACATCCAATATGACAACGTAGTAGTCTCAAATTTACCTTGAGTAAAATAAAGAATTGGACCGCTTGCAGCAAATATCCCCGACATTTGTAATACAAGCATTGTTGAGAAGGTTGGCCAAATTAAAGGCAAGACTATCGAAAAACATTCCCTTCCTGGTCCACAACCATCTAAACGAGAAGCTTCAATAACTTCCATAGGAATTCTCGCAAGTGCGCCGTGGTAGAATAACATAGAAGTAAACCCTGTAAAGATTGTAAATATGATTAGTACTTTAGTTGCTGTTCCCGAATTCTGTAATAAGCCTTCTATAGGTAAAGGCTTTCCAATCATTTCTGCTATAACACCAACCGGTCCAGTTGGCTTAATAAATTCTGCAAAGCAAGCTGAAAGAACTAAACCAGGTATAATAGCTGGCATATAGAAAATAATTCTAAAAAACTTCCAACCAAGAACCTTTTTGTAAATAAAGTATGAAAAAATCAAATTTACAAACATCATAATAATATCTTTGATAAAATATTTTAGAGTGTTTGTCAAAGCTATTGATAGCGTACCTTTTGGATTTCTCATAGATTCAATTACACCTTTAAAGTTATCTAATGTGAACTCACCCGTTCTATCGTTTTGAAACGCTAAAACAAACGAACTAAAGTTTACATATAAATAAGACACTAAAAAGGCAAGTATTGGAAGCGTAATACCCATAACGATAAACGCTACCCTATTTTTGTTAATAGGCTTTTTCCTTTTAGTTTTTTCCAAAGTTAGTTCCATAAATTTTCTCCCAAATAAAATTTGCTTGACGTAGTATCATTCTCTACCAACGTCGTTTAAGCAAATAAACTTAATCGAGTTTTCTAGAATTTTCAAATCATCATCATAATTAAAGAAAATTTGTTTTTCTTCATTATCAGTTATATCAAAGCAGTTATCACTTAAAGAAATATCCGTATTAGTAAAATCAACGTATAACGCGTGAATAAACGAGTTTGACTTTATTGTTAAACAACAATCGTTTTCCCTGCGTTTAATTGAAAATTGTATACTAGAAGGAATATATTCATAATGCTTTGACTTTACAAACAATACAGTTTTAGATGAAATTATAGTACCGTTCTTATCTTTTGCTTGTACACAAACAAACCTTGAATTAGGTGAATCTGCTACATAATCTGCAACGTTAAATCTTACAACATTATCAGCAGACAATGCACTTACAATAATATTTTTATTACTTGAAGCAATTACATTAAAATTATTATCTGAAACACACCACTCTACAACGCCTTCAAATGACGATAGTTTTTCATTTGATATATTTACCGTAACATCGTACCCCTCTTTTACAGCAGTTAAAAGAACAGATGCATAAAATCTTTTTGCATGATAATGTAATGCTTTTCTACGCCCAAAATAGTCAACTGCGGAATGGGAAACGCAGGGCCAACAATCGTTAAATTGCCAATATATTGCCCCCATGCAAATACCGCGATTTCTACGAAAATGTTCTACCCCATATTCAACAGCAAACACTTGCTCTAATTGAGATAAATATATAAATTCTTCAAAACTGTACGGAGCACGAAAATCGTTTGCAATGTCTGCATATATCTTTGCATTTCCAGGGAAGACGCCCGTACGTTCTCTTGATTCTAAAGATTTTGAAAATGGATTTAAATCTTCATCCTTTGCAAAAGTTTTAATAGTTTTTAAAGATGGAAATGACTCATAGCCAAATTCAGAACAAAATCTTGCCAGTTCATTTTTATAATAATCAAATGGCTTATTAGCAAACCATATTCCCCAACAATGAGAATCACCGTATGATGGATCGTTAGTTTTATCAAAACTTCCAGTATTTGATGGTGATGACTGCCAATAAAAGGTTTGAGGTGCTATTTGCTTAATAATTGAAGGAAATTGTTTTTCAAAAAGCTCAATATAATCTTCAACGGCAACCTTATTTTGCCTTCTGTCCTTTAACTTATCTTCGCCCTCGTTATTTCCACAAATCAAGCCTAAACTGGCACGATGCTTAACTGCGTTTACATTTTCAATAAATTCGGCAATATATTCTTCTTTATATTCCTGCTTTAAAGAAACGTCTTCACATGCAATCATATAATCAAGCCACACGATTAAACCATGTTTATCACAAAAATCAAAAAATGCATCTTTAGGATAATATCCACCACCCCAAACTCGAATGCAGTTAAAATTTTGTTCTAATGCTTCGTTAAGCCAAAATTCTGTTCTCTTGCTATCAATCGTTGGTAAAATAGAATCTTCGGGAACGTAATTGGCACCCATTGCAAAAATTTTAATTCCATTAATTACAAAACAAAATTCTCTACCAACTTCGTCTTCTTTTGTCGATACCGTAAGTGTTCTTAATCCAATTTGCTTAGATTGCTGGTCTAATTTTTTGTTTTCACTAAAAAGTTCAACATTTAAAGTATATAAATTTTGTTTTCCATATCCCCTTGGCCACCAAAGTTTTGGGTTGTCAATAATTAGTTCAACTGAATTTTTATCAGTTTCACAACAAGATACTTCTTTGCCATCAAAAAAAACTGTAAATTTTAAAATTGCATTTTCTACACCTTCATATTTAGAATTTGCATATAAAATAACTTTATCCTTTTTGTGTTCTTGTAAGCATTCAAGGGTTAAAATACGTGAATCGTAGGCTCGAAATTCAACTCCACCAAAAATCCCCATATCTGGAAGGCAAGGCGCCCAGTCCCAACCAAATGAATAAATTGGTTTTCTAATATGTGCCGCACCTTTCATCGTAATAACTTCAGACCAAATGCTTTCTTCTTTTTCTTTATCTTCTATGTATTTAACAGGTGAATAAAAATGAATTCTTAGGCTATTTTTACCTTTTTTAATAATATGTTCACAATGAAATTCATAAGTGCGGTAAAAGTTTTTTGCGTTACCTAGTGTAACACCGTTTAATTCAATGCTTGATATAGTATCTAAGCCAGAAAAAATTAAAACTTTTGAATTTTTTTGATAATCTTCTTCAGTTACCTCAAAATCGGCATAAAACTCACAGTCATTTCTAGATAGTTCAAACGCCTCTTGCTCATCTAATTGGGTATAAGGATGTTTAATCAAATTATTCTTTAGCAAAACCGAATATAAAGAACATGGAGCTTTAGTTTCTAATCCTTTATAACCTTCGCAATCCAATTTCCAATCGTTAATTATCATTATTTTGCTTCCTTGTAAGAGCGAATAAGTTCTTGATATTTATAAAAAGATGATTTTGGTGTTCTTTCACAAGTTTCAAAATCAACGTAAATTAAACCAAAACGGCGCGTAAATCCTGAGGACCATTCAAAATTATCCATCAATGACCACGCGTAATATCCGCGAATATCTAAACCTTCATCTTTAGCTTTAATCAAGCGAGTAAGGTATCTACGAATATATTCACCGCGAACTTGGTCTTCAACCTTTCCATCAATTAAAAACTCAGAAAGAGTACATCCATTTTCGGTAATATAAACAGGCTTACCATATCTTTCTTGCATATATTTAGGACCATAATACATCGCGTCTGCAGTATTCATATAATCGCCCCACATATCGCCAAAATTAGAGTTAATATCAGGCGTAGTAGGAACTAATTTACCGTCAGCTCCTAATTTAACTTTATAACCTATATAAATATTTAAACCAAGAAAATCTGGAACGCATTTAATATATTCCATTTCGCCATCTTTAACAAATGAAAGATCAATACCTTGTTTTTTAATAAGTTCTTCGTCATACTTACCAAAAAATACAGGGGCCCAGAAAGTTGTATTGCAAAATAAAGTATCGTTTGGCTTAAACATTTCTTTACGAATAACATCTTCTATACCATCTTCAGTAGGTATGTAACAGTGCGTGCAATTTACCATACCAACTTGTACTTTATTTTTTGAATACTCTCTTAATGCGTAAGTCGCAGCGGCGTTTGCAAGTAATAAATTATGTATTCCTTCAAATGTTTTTTGAGTGCTAAAGGGTGGATATCCATCGCCAACAGGGCGCAAAAACAAGAAATCAATAAGTGCCTGGGCTTCATTAAAAATAGAAAATAACTCTACCCTATCACCAAAATTTTCAGCAACTATTTTCGCATATTCTCTAAAATGATCTACGATTTCGCGATTTGCAAAGCCACCTTTTTCACTTAAGCACAAAGGTAAATCCCAATGAAATAAAGTAACCATTGGCTTAATTCCTCTTTCAAGTAACCCGTCGATTAAACGATTATAATATTCAATCCCCTTCGGATTAATTTCACCATAACCCTTTGGTTGAATTCTTGACCAAGCAATTGAAAAACGATAAGAATTAACACCCAGTTTTTCTAAATATGCTAAATCTTCTTCTAATCGATTATACGAGTCACAAGCACGAAAACATGTAGCACCATTTTGAATAAGCCCTTTTGCCGAATAATCATCCCAAATAGTAAGACCTTTACCGTCTTGATTATATCCGCCTTCAATTTGCGTTGCAGATGTAGCAACGCCAAATAAAAACTTATCCATACTTAACTCCTAATCTTACTAAATTTCTTGTTTTAAGAAAGTAACTGCCTTTTGAATATCTGCAACAGGATCTTCACCTACTTCTCTTTCGATCGTTAAAAATTTATCATATCCTACTGCTTTTAGCGCTCCTAAATAATCTTTCCATATAACGTCACCATCGCCTAGTGGTGTTTCAAGGAAGTAACCTTCTTCCGATTGATGTTCAATACCAAGCACTTCATTTATATAGAACGCTTCAGAGCAAATTTTCTTCAGCATCTTTCCATCTTTTGCGTGCGTGTGAACAATATAATCCCTAAGATTATGAACACCTTCAACAGGGTTTTCACCTTGTACCATTGCAAGATTTGCTGGGTCAAAGTTAACACCTTTACCCTTGCTTTCGATTTCATCAAGAAAATGTTTTAAACGAATAGAGGGTTCTGGACCAGTTTCAATTGCAAAATGAACGTTTGCATTTGCCGCACAGTTTGCAAGTTCTGTATATACCGATTTCATTGTATCGTACATTTTCGTATTCCTATCTTCGGGAATAACACCAACGTGTGTAGTAATAACGTTAACTCCAAAACCTTCAGCTAAATCAACCACGCGTTTTTGGTGCTCGATTGATTCACGCATTTCGTTAGGGAAATAGAACATTTTGTTACCCATGTCACCACAAAAAGCTGAAATTTCCATGCCGTTATCATCAAGAAAGGCCTTTACGTCGTGAATAGCTTGTTTGCTCATACCAACGTAAATCGTTGGACTGCCTGCGTATATTTGAAAACCGTTTACTCCCATTGATTTAGCAAGTAAAACACCTTCTTTAAACTCTTTTCTTAAACTTTCAAGAAAAATACCAATTTTCATAATCAATTTACTCCTTAAAATTTAATTATTTTTCCGCTTTTAGCACTATCATAAATTGCATTTACAATTCTTTGCGTTTTTAATGCTTCCCTACCACTTATTTGCAACTCTTCTTTGCCTTGAACTGAGTGATAGAACTGCTCTATTTGTTTCGCATGCATAACACCCCAGTATTCCTTACCACCACCATATACGACAGCAGGGACTTTTGTTTCAACTCTTTCAACACGACCATCGTTATATTGAATAACTGCATAATCGTATGTTAATAATGCTTTTCCTTTCTCAGCAAAGAACTTAATTTCAATTGGCTCATCAAAAACGTAGTTATTCGTGCAATAAAAATTATATTTTATTCCATTCTTATAGCAAATCATGCCTTCGGCAGTATCTTCAACCTTAACTATTTCATGACCGCGGTTTGCCATGCTTGCAGCAACACTTTCTATTTCTTCAGCAATAATCCAGTTTGCAAGATCAAGTGAATGAATAACTTGGTCGATAACAACGCCACCGCCTTCCTTATCCCAAGTACCTTTCCAATCTGATTGTAAATAGTAATCATCTGGGCGTGACCAAGTAAGAGTAGAAACAACACCTTTAAGTTTGCCTAAGGCACCGCTTTCAAAGGCTTGCTTAACAAGTATGGATGAATCATTATACCTACATTGAAAAATTACGCCAAATAAAACGCCTTTTTTATCTGCAAGTTCTACAGCTTTTAAAGATTCTTCATAGTTTATACCCATTGGCTTTTCGGTAATTACAGCTACACCTTTTTCAATACAAGCAGTTACCATAGGAATGTGTAAATAGTGTGGCGTGCATACATGAACAACGTCTAATTGTTCTTTTTCAAGCATTTCAACGTAGTCATAATATGCTCTACAATGATATTTTTCAGCAACTTCATTTGCGCGCTCTTTAATGATATCGCATATACAAACAAGTTCCGCTTCATCTTTCATATAGTCGATTGACCCTAAATGCATAATGGTTATTCTTCCTGCACCGATTATGCCAACACGTAATTTTTTCATAATTCTCCGTTATAGTATAATTTCTTTTCCTAATTTTGCAGATTCATAAATGGCTTGTAAAATTTTTATTTGATTCATACCCTGTTCGCTTGTAAAATCTGGTTTTGCATTACCTTGAATCACGTCGATGAAATGTACTAAGTTTTGTCCGTGCCCACCATCCGGTTCAACAATCTTTGGTTCAATATTTACAAGTTGACCACATTCTTCGGTATAAATACGGTTTTCTTCTGGTGTGTAACTAAACTTGATACCGCTCTTTTCACCACGAAGTTCTAAAAATGCAGTTTCTTTTTCAATGTTAGAAGCCCAGCTAAATTCAATTTGTAAGCAAGCACCATTTTCAAAACGAATAAAGCCCATCGCTAAGTCTTCAACGTCAAATACACCATCATCTTTCTTTTCGCCAAATTTTGAGTTAACTGAGTCACTAAGGTCACTGTTTGCAAATTTATTATAAATGCAACCAGATACGGCAACAGCTTTTGGATTACCCATAAAATAAATGGCTAAGTCAATCATGTGAACACCTAAGTCAACAAGTGGACCACCGCCTGATTGAGCTTTAGTTGTAAACCAACCGCCTTTTCCAGGAATACCCCTTCTTCTAATAATACCGCAACGACCACAGTATAACTCGCCAGCCTTACCTTCTTCGATATACTTTTTGTAAAACTTAGAAATGTTTAGGTGACGGTTATTTCTCATCGCCATATAAACCTTTCCGCTTTCCTTTTCAGCATCCATTAATCTTTGCATTTCTGCAACAGATATCGCGTCTGGCTTTTCAGTAAACACATGAATACCTTTCTTTAAAGCTTCAACACCAACTATAGAATGTAAATAGTTTGGGGCACAAATATCAACTGCGTCAACTTCTGGATCATTTAAAAGATCTTTCCAATCTTTATATTTTTTTACACCGACAGGGAAATCGGAGTCATCCATTTTTTCTTCAACAATATCACAAATTGCAACAATTTTTACATTTTTCATTTGCTTATATGCAGGTAAATGCGCATATTTAAAAATTCCACCACAACCTACAATACCAATTTTTACAATTTTCATATTATTTTATCTCCTTAAGCAATAGTTTTATATATTATTGATTTGCAAGCCTCGAATACAATAGTATTTTTAGGCACCTCACCAATTAAATAACCAAAATTAGTTATATCAAATGCATAATTTTTTACGAACAACGGCACGTTAACGTCGGTATGTCCGCCCGTCGTATATAATTCGTTTGACATTTTTGTTTTGTCACTTTCCCTTATTAGCCCGCCAGTTTCGTGGTCGGCAGTAATAAATATAGCAGTTTCACCATCCGATGCGTATTCATATAAAAATTCTATAGTGTCAATCAACGAACGAACTTCACTCATCGCATTATGATATTCATTATTGTGGCTATATTTGTCTATATAAGCACCTTCAATCATTAGGAAAAATCCGTAATCATTTTCCAAATATTCAATTGCAAATTTTGCCATATCCTTTAATTGATAAGAATTTTCTTTTCCAGGTATATACTGCGAACCAACGTTACGAATACTGCCCATAAGTTTTTCAGAAGATTTTTTATCCACAAGTTGCTCTTTACTTCTTGCAAAAGCATATCCTTGTGCAGGAAACCAAGTAGCTCTATTAGAATAATTCGAATCTTCTTCGCCTATTAAAAGATTAATGCCACTGTCAACTTGTGTATTAATAATTTCAACAATCGAGCTTCGTGCATATGCATGAGCCGAAAAGGCTGATGGCGTTGCCCCACCTAATGAATCCGTTGTAATCACACCCGTTTTCATATTTGCTTCTTGTGCATAAGTGGTTATTTGCTTTAAATCAACACCATCAAGCTGAGCTATGTTGCCATTATAAACACTCACACCCGTTGCAAGAGCCGTGCCACCTGCTGCAC
>JAFQBR010000313.1 GCA_017399665.1 Clostridia bacterium
GGGAATGAGCTTAAAATTTGCTTCTGCAATTACTATTTGCGGTAGTGTATCAAGAATATTGGTTTCAAAATTCTGGGGCAAATATGCAGATAAAAAATCTTTTGTAGCTATGATCGAAAAATGTTTTATATTCTTAAGTTTATCGCAAATTTGCATTGTTTTTTGTGTTCCTGAAAGCGGTAAAGTTATGTTTACTTTATACTACTTACTACACGGTGTAGCTTTAGGCGGTATCAACAGCGCACTTACCAACTTAATATTTGAATATGTTGATATAGAAAAAAGGGCTGATGCTTTAGCTATTACTCAGGCATTTGCCGGTGTTACAGGCTTTTTAACAACACTATGTATAAGTCCATTGGTTTCTCTTATTCAGGTTAACGGCAACACTATATTCGGTTTAAATATATATCCGCAACAGTTAGTAACTTTTTTTGCTTTGATATTTACTGTTATTGCAATTTTTTATACAAGATGTGCTTTTAAAAAATAAAAATAAGTAAAAAGGCTTGACCCTTTGATCAAGCCACTTTTTGTGAGACTTCACAAGCGCCGTCCCCCTATGCCAGAACATAGACCTCTGCTTTTATAAATTTACGCCCAATTAGTTTTGAAAAATATTTACATTAAAACAGAGTTATAGTATAATAAATCCCATAATGTATCAAGGAATGTGATACCAATGAATTTTAATGAAATTAAATTTCAACGCGTTTTTTCGAAATCAATGTACAAAAACTTAAAATTACCTCTGGCTGAAATGACGTTTACCAAGGACTTTGTCTATGACAAGCGTGGCGACCTTTACCCCGTAATTGCAAAGGACAATACTTGTATTGAGTATGTAGATAATAATCAATACCATACAGAAAACGGCATGGTCGAGCGTATGTTCACTCGTTTTTTTCCATATGCCACCTATGAGATCAAAATATCACAAATTAATGGCAACTGCGGTTTTGCCTTTCATTTAGCAGGTCAAAAAGCCAAACTTATATGTAATGGAAACGAGCTTGTGTTTTATGATGGATTTAACATGCAAAAAACCGAATTATCAAACGCAATCTCTTGCGACACTATAATCGTTTCCTGCCGCCCCAGTGCTTTTGATGTATACTTGAAAATAAATAATAAACCTAATTATTTATGCACCTTTAAATCAAGTGTATTTGCCCGTTCGAACGAGAAAAAACTATTCGATGAAGGATACGTTTCTTTACTCGCAAGTGGAAGCGTAGCGATAAATAACGTTTGCTCATATATTGATTGCGGTATTTCTCAAGCAGATATACGCCCTATTCGTTATGAAAACGGAGACGTAATGATTGAAAACGGCAAAATTTTCTTGACGCTCTCTGTCCGCATGCAAGCGGGCAGTTTCCAAGGTGTTGTTTCGTGGATTCCCACTACATCAAAATTCGAATTGGTTGGAGCACTTTTTTATGACAGCGGCGACGGTAAATGGTGCGGTGATGTAGCTGCTTCCCTGCTCTTTAACAGAAAAACAGA
>JAFQBR010000314.1 GCA_017399665.1 Clostridia bacterium
AGATATAGAAAAAGCCTTTTCGCTAATGCCCGGCAAAAAGCGTATTAACGTTCACGCGTGCTATGCCTTTTTAGGGGAAGATAAGGGCAAGGTGGACAGAGATGCGTATACCTATAAGCACTTTAAACCTTGGGTAGATTTTGCAAAGAAAATAGGCGCTGTTGGTGTAGACTTTAATCCTACTTTCTTTGCTCATTCTAAAATGAAGGACGGTCTTTCACTTTCTTCGCCAGACGAAAACACAAGAAGATTTTGGATAAATCACGGTAAGGCTTGCTTAAAAATTGCAGAAGAAATGGGTAAGGCTATGAACAGTCCTTGCCTTGTTAATATTTGGATTCCCGACGGATATAAAGATATTCCTGCCGATAGACTTTCTCCAAGATTAAGACTTAAAGAAAGCCTAGATGAAATTTTAGAAGATTATAATAAGGAATGGGTTATTCCTGCGGTAGAAAGCAAGGTGTTTGGTATTGGTATTGAAAGCTACACAGTTGGCAATAACGAATTTTATCAAAATTACGCTTCTTCAAAGGGTATTTGTTGCTTGCTAGATACCGGGCATTACCATCCTACCGAGGTTGTATCCGATAAAATTTCTTCACTTCTTGCTTTTCATGAAAAGGTTGCGCTTCACGTTTCCCGCCCCGTACGCTGGGATAGCGACCACGTTGTTATTTTAGATGATGAATTAAAGGAAATTGCAAAGGAAATAGTTGCTCATAATGCGGAAAACAGAGTAATTATTGGGCTTGATTATTTTGATGCAAGCATAAACAGAATAAGCGCTTGGGTTACAGGTGTAAGAGCAATGCAAAAGGCTTTACTATATGCTATGCTT
The DNA here is from genome assembly GCA_017399665.1 of Clostridia bacterium. Next base: position 842 of record JAFQBR010000314.1, read on the forward strand.
ATGCCAAACGAAGAGCTTAAAAAATTGCAAGATGAAAATAATTTTACCAAGATTATGTATTTAAACGAAAAGTTTAAATCAATGCCTTGGGGAATTGTTTGGGAGGAATATTTGCACCGTCAAAACCTATCGGATAATTGGTGGGAAGAGATTGAAAAATTTGAAAAAGAGGTTATACAAAACCGTAAATAAACGAAAAAAGAAGCGAGTTTTTTCGCTTCTTTTTTCTTTTATAAACATAATAAAAGTGCAGATAATCGACTTATAGAGCCACTTTTTTACTGTAAAAGCAAAATAAAATTAATTATATATTGATAAAGGTTAAAAAATATGTTATAATAATAAGCAAGTTAAAAGGCAAAAGGAGCAGGTATGTATACCACAGAAGAAAAAATTGCAATAATAGAGCAGTCTAACTCTTTTTTAGATTTAAATAAAGATATTTTACCAAAGGCGCATAAGGAAGATTACTATTTTGTTTCTTACTCGCACAAGGACTATAAGCAGGTAATGAAAGATATTTTGCTTTTAGAAGATAGCGGAATAAATATTTGGTATGACTCTGATATGCACATTGGGGAAAATTGGGAAGAAATAGCAGAAAGTTATATTTCAAAATATCAATGCAAGGGCATTATATTTTATCTTTCTAAAAACTCTATTTTATCTGCTGCCTGCAATAAAGAAGTGGAATACGTGCTTGAAAACAATAAACAATTTTTCAGTATTAACATCCCATTAGAAGGTGAAGAATACGCGCAAAGTGGACTTTCTATGCTTTTAAATCTTAAAAAGCAGGGGCACGCCGTTAGCGAAAAGCTTATAGATAATTTTGAAAAGGCCTTTTCAGATAAGCTTTTATACCTATCTTATACCGATTCCGTTCAAAGAAAAAAGGAACAGATAGAAAAGCTAAAAGGGGAAGACTTGTTCGTGTTTTCTTACGATTATAATACTTCTACAAGCAACAGTAGCAGTAAATTAGATATTTGCAGAGATAACTCACTTGTAAGGGTAAACTTTAAAACTAATTATCAAATAAACGATAAAGAAAGCACTAATTTTGGCGAGTTGTTGCCACTTGAAACTATTGAAAAATGTGTTTTTGCAAACTCTTTTAAGTTGGCAGAGGTTGTTTTACCGCCTACTATAAATAAAATAGAATCTTACGCCTTTATCAACTGCTACAAACTTAAAAATATAAACTTACAGGGGGACTATTTGCAACGGATTGGCGATTTTGCATTTGCTAATTGTGAATCTTTAAATATTGATTATATTGACTGTAACTTTATTTATCAACACGCCTTTTCGCAGTGTTATTCCCTTAAAAATTTGCGCCTTACCTCTGTTGAGCTTGGTAGTTTTACCTTTTTCAAGTGTGTAAATTTAAGCAAAATTGCATTTGATAACGAACCTATTAAATTTGGCTCTCATCTTTTTTATAAATGTAAAAACTTAAAAGAAATAACCATTAAAAAGGGCGCGCCAAACGTAATTGAAAACAAAAAAAGCACGCTAGTTATAGAAAACGGTTGTTTTGACGATTGTACTTCATTAAAAGAGCTTACCTTTAAAGGAAAGGTGGATTTATCAGGTGCGCATTCGCTTTTTTCGGGTTGTTCAAGCCTTGAAAGGGTTAATTTTGAGCTTTCAAATTTTAAAAATATACCAAGCGGAATGTTTATGCTTTGCAATTCGTTAACAAAAGTTTCGGGTTTAGAAAAGGTTAAAAAAGTAGGTTACAACGCCTTTTTAGACTGCGACAGTTTGCTTAATATTAATCTAGATGCCGTTACTGAAATAGAAGAAAAAGCATTTGGTGGGGCAGGTCTTGAAGAGGCTATATTGCCGAACGTAAAGAAAATTGAAGATAGGGCGTTTGTAGAGATGCCAAATCTTAAAAAGATAATTATTGGCGATAAATTGCAGTCGCTTGGCACTTTTGCATTGGGTTCGCTTGAAAATCTTGAGGAACTAGAAATTCATTCGGAAAGCTTTGAATTTGATTATGACTGCGTTACCGGCGTTTATCCTGAGGTTTTAACTGTTGCAAATCTTGACTTTTTAGATTTTGCTTTGCAAGATATGGGCTCGCGTTTAAAGACTGTTTACGTTAAAGAAGGACTTATAAACGAAGATAATATCGACGATTTTTATCATCTTACAGAGCAGGTACAAAGCGATAAGGCTGGCTTTGATAAGTTTATAATAGATAACAGCAATCCATATAAGAAGTACGTCGGCAAGCGCATAATACTTACTCTTTTAGACGGAGAAAGAATTTTTGTAGACTGTGAAGATGTTGGATTTGACGAGCAAAAAGGGGAATATTACATAGTTGCAGGGCGCATTTATTATCAATCTGAAATAGAAGATATAACAGTTCCTTATTTTTTATAAACAATAATAAATTGTCTTTTTAAGTGTAGAAAGGACTTTTTTAAGAGGTTTTTTGCTGAATATTTTTAAAAAACTACCGAATATTAAAAAGGTGGGACAAAAAAAATTTTTTGTAGTATAATGTGCATACAAAGTAAAAATTAATGCTTTGTATGCGCGTTTTTTTAAGCTTAAAAGAGAGGTAATTATGAAATTTTTTTTAACGGTGGATAAAACAAAAGAGCCATCCGTCACCGTCGTTTGCCCAAGGGTAACGGAAGAGGTGAGAAAAATTGAAGAAATATGCAAAACTTATGAAGATGGCGAAGATATTTTGTACGGCTATATTGACGATGAAGTAACTTTGCTTAATTTGCAGGAAATTGAATGCTTTTTTACTAAAGACGGCAAGGTGTTTGCAAGTCTAGCAAGTAAAGAATATTTAACGAAATTACGCATTAAAAACGTTTTGGAAATTGTAGACGATAGCTTTATTAAAATCAATCAAGGGTGTGTTGTAAACGTTAAATATATTCAAAGTTTTGGTGTTTCTATAGGTGGCTCGCTTAAAATTTTACTTAAAAACGGGTATTGTGATTACGTTTCGCGCAGAGAATTAGTTAATATTAAAAGGAGATTTGATTTATGAATAAGTATTTAAAAGAGTATTTAAAACGCGGTCTAATTTTTGGCGGGTTTGGGCCGATAGTTGTAGGTATAGTGCTTGCAATTTTGCAAATTTGCTCTGTTACCGTTAATTTA
>JAFQBR010000315.1 GCA_017399665.1 Clostridia bacterium
CTTTTACCGCTACCGGTATGCCCTATTATTCCAAAAAACTCACCTTCGTTTATGGTAAGCGAAAGATTATCTACCGCGTTAATGCTTTGCCTTCTTTTTTTAGGAGAATATGAAAAGGTTAAATTTTTGCAAACGATTCGCATAAAAGCACCTCCAATTCTTCAGTTGTAAAGCATCTGGCATCTTTATCTATAACACCCGCTTCCTTTAGGCGGTTGCCAATATACATAGCGCGTGGCAAGCAAAGACCGCAGTCCTCTAAGTCCTTTTCTCGAGCAAAAACCTCTTCTGGCGTACCCTGAAAGGCAACGTCGCCACCCTTCATAACTATAATTCTATCAGCGTCTAGTGCCTCTTCCATATAGTGCGTTACGGTAATAACCGTTATGCCCTTTTCTTTATTAAGTGCGCGTATAACTGCGTTAACCTCACTTCTACCCTTTGGATCTAGCATAGAAGTAGCCTCGTCTAAAATCAAAATTTTAGGAAGTAAAGCAAGCACCCCGGCAATAGCAACCCTTTGCTTTTGTCCACCGGAAAGCTGTGATGCTTGGCGAGAGCGAAACTCTTCGGTAGAGGTTGCTTTTAAGGCAAACTCTATGCGTTCTTTTATTTCTTCGCGCTTTACCCCAATATTTTCTGGGCCAAAAGCAATATCGTCTTCAACAATAGTTGCAACCATCTGGTTATCGGGGTTTTGAAAAACCATTCCCACGCTTTTTCTAATTTCAAACAGCTGTTTTTTGTCCTGAGTATCCATGCCGAAAACACTTACGTTTCCGCTTTTTGGCATAATAAGGGCGTTAATAAGCTTTGCTACTGTGCTTTTACCGCTACCGTTTCTACCAACAATAGCAATATATTCCCCTTGATTTACTTCAAGAGAAAGATTATTTACGGCAAAAAGCCCTTCTTCGTATGAAAAACTTGCGTTTTCAATCTTAATTGCCTGCATTTTTACTCCCAAAAAATTTAATATGCTCTAATTAGGTATTATAACATTTTTTAAATCTTTTTTGCAACTACTTTTACTTAAAAAAGTAAAAACCCCCAATCGCGCTAAAAGGCTTAACGCGTTCGGGGGTTAAAAAGGAGTACCTAACTATTTATATGGTAACGCAAATTAATGCATTTTTCTTTTCGTTAACAAGCTTTGCAACAGTTTTTCTTAGCTTTTCCCTAAAGGGGGCTTTCATACCGCCTGCCTTATCAAAAATCTCTTCGCTAACAAAGCTGTAAATTGGCCTACCGAACAAATCCACCTGCATAATTCCCTGCGGATTTTCTTGGTATTTTTGCTTAAGTCCTTCTACGTAGTCGCTACACTGCTTTTCTTTACCAACAACAGAGCTTACCTCTGCACCAATTTCTACCTTAACTATATGTAACGAAGGCGCTGTTGCTTTTATCTTTACTCCATAAGAGCTGCCTGTTTTTACCATTTCGGGCTCAGATAAAATAATCTCTTCTTCACTAGGCGCAACTATGCCGTAACCCGTTTGCTCTGCTTCGTAAAGCGCACCTTTTAGTTTTTCGTATTCTTGTTTTGCAACGGCAGAGGTTTTTACAAAGCGCATAAGCGCAAGCCTTTCTTCAATATTTTCTCCGCACGCCTGCGATAAAGCAGAATAATAAGCTCCGTCTGTCGGGACAAAATTTATTCTCATGCTTCCTTCGCCAAGATCAAGCTCGCTACTTGCGCCAAGAGCAAAGTCCAATTTTTCAAGCTCTTCACACAGTATTTTGTAATCACTCATCTTCTTTAATTTAGACAAATTCACGCGAACAGCCTGCAAAAGTGGGGCTATAAGTCGATTATCGGCATCTTCAAGGCGCATCCAATCGGGGATATCAACACCTAGTGAGCGTACGGGGAATTCCATAAGCATACATTCCATAATCTCTTCTACGTCCCTTTCGCTTAATGCTAGTAGGTTTTTAACAAGTACGCTTACACCATGCTTTTTGGCAAGCTTTTCGCCCAAGGCTTGAGCGCTTTCTTCCCTTGCGTCTTTTACGTTAAGAATAATAACGAAGGGCTTGCCAATTTCCTTAAGCTCTTTAATAGCTCTTTCTTCGGCTGGAATATAGTTTTCACGCTCAATACCTGTAAAAGAGCCGTCCGTAGTAACTACAACTCCAACGGTAGAATGCTCTTCAATTACCTTTCTTGTGCCAATTTCCCCTGCTTTTTCAAAGGGAATAAGCTGGTCAGACCAAGGGGTTTTTACCATTCTTGGCTTGCCTTCTTCACTTGCGCCTAAAGCGCCTTCTACCATATACCCAACGCAATCTATAAGCTTAACCCTTGCCTTAATTTTTCCGCCAAGCTTAATTAGCGTTGAATCCCCAGGCAAAAACTTAGGCTCAACAGTAGTTACCGTTTTTCCACTTGCAGACTGTGGCAAGCTGTCTAACGCTTCCTGTTTTTTGCTTTTAGATACAATGTTAGGAATAACAGCGTTTTGCATAAAGTGCGCTAAAAAGGTAGATTTACCAGTGCGCACAGGTCCAACGACGCCTATATATAAATCGCCGTTAGTTCTTTTTTCAATATCCTTATAAATATCGTAATTTTGCATACGTCCTCCCACGGCGAGCGCCGTCTATACATTTATGCTTTATAGGTATGCAAAACAAACTTGATATATGCCTGCATTTTATATTTTGCCTTAAAAACTTCTTTTTTTATTCCTTAACAAAAAAACTGTTGACAACTGCGCCATTTAGACATATAATATAATCATCAGACGAAAACGGGGTGCTGTGCACCGCCTTAAGACCGGTATTAATGGCGGAGTACGGCTGAGATTATACCCATAATCGGGCGCGGTAATTCACGGCCGAGGAAGCAGTATTTTTTCTTACGCCCCTAAAAATTAGGAGGTGTTTTTTTATGTCTGAATTATTATTTTTAAATTCTGTGGTAGAAGAGGATTTTACCCAAACGGTTACAATTCTTTCTATCGCACTGCTAGCAATTCTTATTGTTGCAGTTGGCATAATGCTTAAAAGAAAAAGCATTGCCACACAAGATATTGCTTATGCAGGTGTTGCAATTTCACTCTCTTTTGTGCTTTCGTTTTTAAAGGTTACACCCGTTCAGTACGGCGGATCGATAACGCTGGCATCACTTGCCCCACTACTTATTTACGCATACTTTTTCGGTTTTGCAAAAAGCCTTATTTGCGGAATTATTTACGGGCTACTTCAATTTATTCAAGACCCTTACATCTTAACCCCTGCAACCTTTATGCTTGATTACCTTTTAGCTTTTTCTTGCATTTGTATAATGGGGCTATTTTCAAAAACAAAGCTAAGCGCCCTTGTTGTTTGCCTAGGCACGACGTTAAGTATTCTTGCGCGCTTTGTAATGCACTTTATATCTGGCATACTTTATTTTAATTTGGGTAGTATTTGGACAAACCTTCCCGCAAACAGCGCTGTAGGCTATTCATTACTATACCAAACGGTATATCTTGTACCAGACTTAATAATATGTCTTGTAGTTATGCTTATTTTATATAAAACTAACGTGTTAGAGCGCATAAAGCCTAAAAATATATAAGTCAATTTACGGCAAAACACGCGATAATCGACTTATAGACTGGCTTTTAACAAAAAAACGGCGGAAGAAATTTCGCCGTTTTTTTATTTGCGTATATCAGGTTATAAGAATACTTATTTTATTAAAACGTTCTTGTATTTAACCTAAAAAAACACAAAAACACTTTTTACCCTTACATAAAAAAGCCCTTGAAAAACAAGGGCTTTTCTGCTACTTTTTTAAAGGTTTTTATAGCGCTGTTTTATAGTCCAATAGCGATTGCAAGCATTAAAAATCCAATAGATATAACCATTAATAACAGCTGGAAGAGAATGGTCTTTTTAAACCATTCAGAAAGGCTTATGTTAGCAAGCCCTAAGCCAACAAGTAGCGTGCCACAGGTTGGGTATAAAACGTTGGTATAACCGTCTGCAAACAAATACGTTAAAATGATAACCGTTTTACTGATACCTTCAATAGGAGCAAGCGTAAGCAATGGAATAATTAAAGCCGCCTTTGCCGACGCACTTGGAATAAAGAATTCAATAATAAGTACGAATAAGTATAAAATAATAGTTGCAACGTAGGGTGAAATATTCGTTACTAAATTATAGAAATAATGGAAAATAGTATGTAAAATATTTCCTTCTTCCGCTATATAAGTAATACCAAAAGCTATCATAATAATAGCAATAGAGGGAAGCACGTCCTTAACGCCAATTACAAAGCATTTGCCAAGTCGTTTATACGAGCCAAGTAATAGCTTACCAACAATAACTGTACCAACCACAAACGCAACAGCCATAAATACCATCGCAAGGCTTCTAAGCGCTTCTATCGCGGTTGCAACGATAACGGATAATAACGCAATAGAAAATAGCAATATTATCATTTTAGATTTGCGAACGTCCTCTTCGTGGTTCTTTTCTGCTTCTTCTGTAAATGTTTGAATATCGAACTTTTCGGTTGCATTTTTTTCATCACGCTTAGCTAAATAAACTAAAAACAGTGAGGTTATAACGTACATTACGGCAAATATTATTAGTCTGTACCAAAGTCCGTCTGTAACGTCAACTCCAGCCGCGATAGATGCCGCGCCTATCGTCCAAGGATTGGTAATAGCTGTTGTAAAACCTACGCCTGATGCAATTAAAACAAATGAAATAGCGGTAAAATGCGACCAGTTAAGAGCAGAACACAGCATCGCAAAGATGGGATACAGTATAAGCAGTTGCTCTTGAAGCCCAAATATTGCAGATAGAAGCATAATAACCGCAGTAATAGCCCAAATTACAGCAAAGCGCTTAGAGTGAAGTTTTACCATAATCACCCTTACAAGAGAAATTAGTCCCCCACTTTCTTCAAGCACCTTAAACGTTCCGCCAAGCACCAATAAAAGGGCAATAATCATAATCATATTCATGCCGTTGCTGCCGAATATCAACGCTTCAACCGGAGATGTAAACCAGCGAATTATAGGCAAGCGAGATGTGTTTTCCTCTTTTGTAAGCAGGCGGTAAGAATCAATTATTATTTGCTTGTTTAAGTCTTCGTTTTCCGTATACTGATAAAAGGGCTGCCCTGCCAAGTCTGGGTCCGTGGTGTAAACGGTATATCTACTAGCCGGTATTACAAAAGTAAGCACACCAACCGTTATTAGCACCGCCAAAAGAATTATTACAACCGTAATAAAGCTTTTTACGCCAAATTTTACTTTTACATTTAAATCTGTTGATTTACTCATATTACTCCCTCTCTATAGCGTAAACGTCTGCACAAGCAGATTTCCACTTTTCATCATAAAGGTTATGTATTTCTTCAGCCGCCAACGTCCATTCAATTAAGCAACGGTCGCTTTTGTTCGGCACTATAATAAAGTAATCGTTGTTATAATAAAATTCTAAAAATCCTTCTGTAGAAAAAGTAAGCGAATACAATGACTGCGCACAAAAATCAAAATCAACTCTTTCGCCGTCAAGCGTACCAAAGAAGTAAAGACCTTCCTTTGTAAGCCTTGCTCCGCCATCTGATAGCACCTTTCTATCCTTGGGCGGTTTTTTTAGCTTGTCCAGCCTAACCGTACATAAACTACCCTCTAAGCATAGCTCAAACCCTTCTTCGGTAATGCGGTTTGCCACGCTCTTTCGTTGCCATTTATACCACTTATCAATATCCTTTGGGCAACCCTTGCCATTAACGTCAACTAAATCGTAGTATTCGTTTATTCTTACACTAAAGCCACAGCTTTCACATATTATCCTATCGTTTTCAACGCGCAATTTGTGTTCAGCTTTGCAATCTGGACATTTATAAAGTATTTTATCGATACCAAAAGCATTTGGCTTTTTGCCAACGTAAGTATTTCGCGCAGTTTTGTTAAACTCAAAATCGTTATAGCTTATTTTTTGCAAAACTTTGCTGTAAATTTGCTCTTCAGTTAACTCGTCTAGCATTTCAGGGGTAAACAATAAGCTGTAATCCATGCTTATATAACCCTTTTTACGGTCTGAACAATATCTGTTAGTTGCTAAATATGCGCCCTTAGAAGAACAAACAACAACGTTGGCCTTGCTTTTTTTAATAAAACGCATTGTTGCGGGATTTATAGGATGAGTGCTTCCGCTAGTTGACTGAATACCTTCGGGGAAAAGACCTAGCGCGCCGTTACGTTTAAGAACGCTAAGCATACTCTTTACACATATAAAATCTGGCTGATAAAGGTATTTGGATATTACACCAAGCTTAATCATTAGCTTGTAAAGCCCTTTTTTTAGTATGTTTTGAAAACCACATACTACATTGACGTCCTTGCGCTTAAAACCGTAAATTGCATAAATAAATTCAAGTCTAGAAGCATGTGATGAAAGCAATATTGTGGGTTGTCCTTTAAGTGATTTAGGGTCGTAGTCATAACTGAATTTTACCCCGTAACGCCTATTGATAATACCTAAAATCCACATTCCAATAGTCATAAGAAAGAGAGAGGGCTTTTTAATCTCTCTATTTATCAATCTTGTTTTTAAATCTCTCTTCATGTACTAACAACCTTACGCTCTCAATTTACCTTCTAGAAAAATTACGGCAATTATAAAGCTTTTCTTTTCCTTCTTTATTTAATAATACTACAAAACCATTAAAAAAACAATAAAATTCGTTGTTTTTATTAAATTTTATACTTTGTTAGCAACTATTAACTATATATACAAAAACCGCAAAGGTAAAGTTTTTTAAAAATATTACATTTGTTTTTTAGTTAAAAACAAACAAAAAGTAAGCCTATAGGTCGATTATCAATCACTTATAGATGTTGTTTGTTTATACGCAAACAAGTTAAAATATAAACTGTTATGCTTACTCTATTCATTATTTCTTACTTATTTATGTACCATTGCAAATCAGGTTGTTCTTTTAAAAAATCAAAAAGCTCTTCAGTCATGGGTGCGTAAACAACTTTCATTTTGTTTATAGCTATAATATTTCCATTACTCGAAGTATCAATATGCGTAACAACTGAATTAAATTTTTTGCTGGTAAAAGTTAAATATTTTTTACTTTCTATAATAGAAGTATACTCTGCCAAGCATGCGTTCACTTCGCTATACTTATAAAATACTTTCAACTTAAAAGGGGTATGTAGTTCAATGCCCTTATCGTTAAAAATTGCGTAATCGTATACGCAAAGCTTAAAAATAAATAAGTACAAACAGCCTATTAATAGAAGCGCCAACAAAGCTAAACCTATTATCCTTAAAGTAGCGTTTGCTGCATCTCTATAAATAAAAAATGCACCTATTACAAAAATAGGAAATAGAACCCAAAAAGCTAATCTATTTAAGAAAGTGTGCGTTTTAATTTTTATTTTCATTTCAAAACCTCAATCTAAACAAATAAGGTAAAAGCAATTTCACGCATACTGCTTTTTAATTATTTTTCTATAAAATATAACGCTCTGCCCTTATAAAAAACATAAAAAGTGGGGCTATAAGTCGGTTATTGCCACTTTTTATTTTCTTTACTATTATTTATTGCTTCATTTTTAGAAAGCGCGAGATATAAAGCGTAAGAAGCGGTTATTACAGTAAGCATACATGCTGTAAATATTTGCATTTTTTGTGTTGCGCCCGCTTCATTAGCAAACGCGCTTAGCGCGTTAAATAGCCCGTGAGCCCCTATGCAAACCAGCAAACTTTTAGACTTATAATACATCATTACAAACATAAAGCCCGCAGAGGTTGCGTATACCACTTGAAGCAAATTAGGAATAAGCTCTGCGCCCGATCCGTTTATTAGGTTTATAATATGCCCTATACCAAAGGTAACGCTTGAAACAATGATTGCAGCTTTTAAGCTTTCTTCTTTCATTGCTTCAAATAAAAGCCCACGAAATATTATTTCTTCTAAAAAACCAACGAAAAACATCGCCAAAACATATAACATTGTTTCAAGCGGATTGTAATTTAACTTCACGCCGTACCAAAGATTTACGCTAAGCATAAGAAAAATTGGCGCGTAGTACAGCATAGATTTTGCCAAAACTTTAGGCGCACAAAGCCCATATTCTGAAGAAAGCTGGTTGTTTTTCAAAAACAGCAAAAGGATTATCGAAAGAACAGCACCTATAACAAGTGTTACTAATTTATTTATACCTATTAGCTCTGAAAGTGCGTCACCGACAGACATAAGCATGCAGTAGGCAATAATCCACAAAATGGCAAACCATATTTTACTTTTATTGTATAACTTTATCAAAACCTTCATTTCCCTATTATATAATATTACAAAATTAACTTAACAAAATTATAACTTAAGTCGCGAGCTATGTCAAGCGCTTTTTTTATTAACCGTTAAGTATTACTAAAAAACCCAAGTTTAATTTATAAATACCCGCCTATAGGTCGATTATCGCAACTTTTAACTTATTAATAAAATATGTACTATCCTTTTTTACTTAACTATTTTTATGGCATTATAAAAACGTCCTTTTTGTTTTTAAGTGAAAAACCGCCTTGAATAAAAACGTTTTTTGTTTAATTTTTTTAATAATTATTGACTTAGTTTTTTTAATATTGTATAATAAAATTACTAAATTTAAAGGGGATAAA
>JAFQBR010000316.1 GCA_017399665.1 Clostridia bacterium
AGATTTAACTATGCCAGCTAATGAGCCTAAGGGCGTTTATAGCGACCCAGCGCTCATACAAACAAAAGCGGGTAAAAAAAGTGGATCTTTTGACTATTCCGATATTATTGCATTATCACAAAAAGAAGGCTTTAAGATTAACACCGCAGATAAAACCAATAAAAACGAGTTAGGTAAAATACTTATTAATAGATTAAATTTTCATACGTCAATAATTTTCTTCATTTTAATGGCGTTAGAAACTCTTTTAATCGGTTTAAGTATGGAAAAATTGTTGCAATATGGCATTGAGCCTTATATTTATTTTTCAATTGCTGTTTTGGCATTTCCAATAATTACCGGCATGGTTTATTATATGGCTCCCAAAAGAACGGTTGCTGAAGTTAGTAATTTTAAGAGCGCGTTTGAAACTGCCTTGATCATTACGTTAAATCTTATTTTATTAATTTTAGTTTACGCGGTAGTTATTGATCTTGATTTTAGCTCACACTTTGCGATTGCGAGAAATCTTTTCGTTCCGCTAATGATGGTAATTAACGTACCAATTTTTGTAATAATACGTTATTCTCTTCTAGAAAAACAAATGTATTTTTCATAAACATAATATGTAAAATTAAAAGGACAAAGTTAAAAAACTCTGTCCTTTTTTTATTATGAAATTTACTTTTTATAAATGATTTTACCTTTTCTAATGGTATATAAAACCTCAAAGGTGTTTTTATTAACTATTGCAAAGCTTGCATCCTTGCCAACGGATATGCTTCCTAAACGGTCGAATATGCCAAGATTTTTTGCGGGATTTGCAGTTGCGTAATCAACTGCAGTACAAAAATCAACACCACAAGTATTAATAATATTCTTAACTGCGTCGTTTAATTTTAAAACGCTACCCGCTAATGCTCCGTTAGCTAATCTTGCTTCACCGTTTTTAACGTAAACTGTTTGACCGCCAAGCTCACTTACGGTGTCGCCAAGATTTTTTGCTCTCATGGCGTCTGTTATAAGAATAACTTTATCGTTAGGCTTATTTTTAAATAATAGTTTAAGCGCAGGTATGCTTATATGAATTAAGTCACAAATTATTTCGCAAGCTAAATCGTCAAGTAGATATGCAGCGCCAACAACGCCAACCTCTCTGTGCGCTAACGGTGTTTGAGCGTTATACGTATGAGTAATTTGTGTTGCGCCTAAAGCTAGAGCTTTTTCTACGTCTGCAAATTTTGCGCTCGTGTGACCAATGCTTGCTCTAATATCATTAGCAACTAAATATTTAATAAATTCATCACTATTTTGTTTTTCAGGCGCTAAAGTTACTATTCTAATATTGTTTCCGCTTAGTTTATTATAATGCGCAAACTCTTCAATAGAAGGATTTACGATGTACTCAGCCGGTTGAGCGCCTGCTTTTTCCGTATTGATATAAGGACCTTCAAGGTGAACGCCTAATAGCTCTGCTCCAGTATCAAGCCCCTTATCTAAATAGTTTTTAACGGAAATCATTGCTTTTGAGATATTTTCGTTACTTTGTGTCATTGAG
>JAFQBR010000031.1 GCA_017399665.1 Clostridia bacterium
CGGCAAGTTCGATGGCTGTTGCGGGGGCAGCGGTTTCTTCAGCTTTTTTAAGGGCTGCGGCTATAACCGGACGCTTTTCCATCGTTACGTTTGCTTGTTTTAAAAGTAGTTCTATTTTATAGATTTCGTTTAGATTAACTTCACCGTTTTTTGCAAACTTGCATTTTGCAGAAAAATATCTTCTAATAATTTCCTGTTCGGCGGCTTTTATAGCGGCATCATTATCTGTTATGCAAAAACCAATCATATTAACACCCATATCAGTAGGTGATTTATATGGTGATTTCCCCCAAATTTTTTGGAATAAGGAATCTAAAACAGGAAAAACCTCGACGTCTCGATTGTAATTAACAGCTAAAGTTCCGTACATATCCAAATGGAATGGGTCTATCATATTAACGTCGTTAAGGTCTGCAGTTGCAGCCTCGTAAGCTAAGTTCACGGGGTGTTTTAAAGGTAAATTCCAAACGGGGAAGGTTTCAAATTTAGCGTATCCTGCTTTAATACCGCGTTTATTTTCGTGATAAAGTTGACTTAGGCAAGTCGCCATTTTTCCGCTACCGGGGCCGGGAGCTGTTACAATAACTAGGTTTTTAGTTGTTTCAACGTATTCGTTTTTACCAAAACCATCTTCGCTTGCAATAAGATCAATATTTGAAGGATAACCTTTAATATTATAGTGCTTGTAAACTTTTATGCCTAAATTTTCTAAGTGTTTAATAAAAGAATCAACGTCAGGCTCTGAATTGTATTGAGAAACTACAACGCTGTTAACAGAAAGTTCTACGCTATTAAATGCGTCAATAAGCCTTAATACGTCTTGATCGTAAGAAATCCCAAGGTCACTACGGACTTTATTGTTTAAAATATCGTATGCGGAAATAACGATAATCAATTCTGCTTCTTCTTTAAGTTGAAGAAGCATTTTTAATTTACTGTCAGGCATAAAACCTGGTAAAACCCTTGATGCGTGAAAGTCATCAAAAAGCTTACCGCCAAATTCCATATAGAGCTTGCCGTAATGTGAAATACGTTCTTTAATTTTTTCTGACTGTAATTTAAGATATTTGTCATTATCAAAGCATTGCTTACACATGTTGCCACCTTAAAAAATAAATACGCAAAATATTATAACAAATAAAAAGAAAAATAGCAATAGATTTTGTAAAAATTAAAAATAATTTGCAAAAAAAAACGGTGCACATAAATGCACCGAAATTTTTTAATGATTAGTCTGCAAATACAGTATATGCACCGCTAAAAATAAGTGTGATTAGGTCAACAACCCAAGCGATAAGGTTACCAATACCAGTAAATGTAGCAAGAAGACCAACAACTAAAGTTGCAAGATTACGATTTTCTACGAATTTAATGATACGGTAAATACCACCAACTACAGCGCCGCCAATTAACTGAATGATTATTCTAAGAATTAGAGGTAATGAATCATAGCTAGCGGTAATAGAAGAATTGCTCATTGGAATACCCTCCTTTTATTTATATACTAATATAATACCATAAAAATGATAAAAGTCAAGAAATTTTTTACAAAAAAATATTTTTTGTATAGTTTATAATTAAATGCGAAGAAGAAAAGTTCGCATTTTTTTTATTTTTCGGCAAAATAAAGTTTTCTTTCTTCTTCTATGCCTTGAGTAATGGCTATCAGTAATTGCTCCCACTAGGTTATTACACTATTAGTAGTGATAACAATATATAAAATTTAGTTGCAGTTCTTCATCTGCAAGTTTGGAGGTATTTAAAATGAAAAAAGCAATTTTAGTTTCTAATCGTAAAGGAAAGGATAATCAAACTCAAGCTAATGTACTATGGTTAACTATGTACGAGCTACCAAGAGAATTTGAAAGACAAGACGGCACAAAAGATTTGTGGTATCCAAAGAAAGATGACGCAATTCTTGTAGCTTGTATTTCTCAAGGTAAACAACCCGATGACTACGCTCGTTTAGTTAATGTTCGTGAGGGTGCTGTATGTCTGGTTCATTTTGGCGTTAATGATTTTACTAATAAAACTTTTATTTCAGCTGTGGATATTATCAAAGGTACTGATAATCATAACCCACAAGTATTGTATGTTAATAAGTAATTATGTTTAATAAAGTATTATTTAGCAAGCAAAGTGATGAATGGGAAACACCTAATGATTTATTTTTGTTATTAAATGATGAATTTAATTTTACATTAGACCCTTGTGCTAATGATCATAATCATAAATGTAAAAAATATTACACAATTAATGATAATGGTCTTGAACAAGATTGGTCTAATGAAATTGTATTTTGTAACCCCCCTTATTCAAAAATAAAATTATGGGTTAAAAAGTGTTTTGATGAATATTGTAAAGGAACTACTATTGTATTACTAATTCCATCAAGAACTGATACAAAGTATTTTCACGATTATATTTATAATATTGCAAAATTAA
>JAFQBR010000317.1 GCA_017399665.1 Clostridia bacterium
ATTCCTTATAAAGGGCGTTCCAGTTTTGGGGAATTTCTTCTGCGGTGATTTCACCTGCCATAATGCGTTTTTCCATTTCGTAGCGAATTAAAACGTGTAAGCTATAGGTAAGCTCGTCTGCTTCGGTACGGATTAAGCTACATTCCGCAAGGTTAACGTATTCAATCATATCTTCAACGGTTACGCCCTCAAGCTGAGTGGGGAAGATTTCTTTAAGCTTTGCAAAATGGCGTTTCCAAAAGGCAGGGCTTCTTGCAACAAGGTTTTCCATAAAGCGTGATTGGCTTTCGTGCATAGCCATACTTGCGCCACCGCCGCTCATTGTTTCGTCAATTTCAGGCGCTACCTGTAATTCGTAGATGCCGTGTCCCATTTCGTGTATTGCGCTAAAAATACTGCTTGCAAAATTGTTTTCGTAAAAATGGTTGGTAATTCTAACGTCGGTAACGGTATTGCTGGATGTAAATGGGTGTTCGCTTTCCTTAATAACCGTTAAATCGGGAGTGAAGCCGAACACTTCGCGAAGATATTCTTGGAATTGCTTTTGACCTTCTGCAGGGAATATTTGCTCTGCCCATTTAAACTCTTTTTTAGGAAGGGCGTTTATTTTTAAAATTACGGGAACTAATTTAGCCTTTAATAGGTTAAAAAATTCGTCGTATTCCTTAACGGTCATACCCCTTTCAAATTCATCAAGTAAAACGTCGTAGCCCTTAAGGGTTGGCGTTTCTAACCACTTGGCGTATTTGTGGCGATAATCAATAACCCTTTGATAGTAGGGCATAGCCTTTTTAAAATCGTTATTTTGCTTGCATTCAACGTATACGTTGTAAAATTCGTTGGTTAAAGAGGAGAAGGCAACGTATTCCTCAACGGGGATTTTAGAAAGCTTATCGTTAGATTCCTTCATAACGGTAATTTCGTGTTTTAATACCTCGTCTAAAGAGTCTTTATTTGCAAAAAGAAGGTCTATTGCGTTTTTATATTCTGGTGTGGTTGCAAGGTTATATTCCATTTCGGAAAGGGTTGCAAGCTGTTTAGAATGGTCTGCTTTTTTGGGCATTTCCGTTTGCATATCCCAACCTATTAAAAAGCCTGCTAAAGAAAGAGCTTTAATCTTTTCGTTCGTTTCGTTATAAATTTTAAGAGCGTTATTCATATTTTACCTCTAAGAGTTTTTTATAGCGGATTGTTAAAGCCGCAAGCGTACTTATATTGTAACATAAAAGAACTTTTTTATCAATAATAATAGTAGTGGTGACAAATAATTTAAAAGTGAAATTTTCTATTTTTATAAAGCCTATATTGCTAATAAATCCGCCTATAGCGCGATTAAACGCATTTTTGTGAATTAACAAGCGTTAAATGGCAAAAAAGGAAATAATTAAGAAAAGAAAATTTTAGCTTTTTTTAATTGACATTTTTTTATTTAATTGTTAATATTACAAGGAATTTTTAATTTTTAGTTGTATAATATAAGTACGGTCAAATATTTCCGCTACGAAAAATATTTCTTAAAAGCAACTGTTTTATTTTAAAATAAACGATCAAGGTGTGAAATGACTACTGAAAAGAAAAACTCTATTATTAAGTTAATAATTTCGGTTTCAGTAATAGGATTGCTAGTATTGGCAGTCTATTTTGTCATGAAGAAAATCGGATTACAGGATATTACCAAGGAAGAGATACAGGAAATCATAGAAAGTCAGGGTGCAAAAGCCCCCTTGGCCTTTATTCTTATAAGCTTTTTACAGGTAACGCTAATCCCCGTTCCCGCAATAGTAACTATATTGGCAGGTAACTACGTATTTGGTATTGCAGGAAGCTTTTTATATTCTTATATAGGAATGTTTTGCGGGGCAATGACGGC
>JAFQBR010000032.1 GCA_017399665.1 Clostridia bacterium
TTACGGATATTTTAGTGATCACGTTCTTGAAGAGGACGCATGCATAAACTGCGATCTTACAGCAGCGGTAAAATTAGAAATAGACGGTAGCGTAAATTATTATCAATATTTTGAAGATGCTTTAGAAGATGCAGATAATGAAGACGAACCTACAACAATTACCTTGTTACAAGACGTAGATAGTTATACTCTTGACGTAGACGGTGGAATAATTACTATTGACCTTGCTGGTAATAAGCTTATTATGGATTGTTTGTACGTTTACGAAGGCACCGTTATTTTTACGGATAGCAAACGCTCTAATAAAGAAAATTTAGATTTGGAACTTTATATTTATAACGGTGAAGTAATTTTTGATTACGTTGTTGCTGATAATCTATACGTAATAGCCGAATTATATGATGACGATAGCATGGCTGTAACCTTTAACGAAGTTGAAATCTGGTATTTATATATCGGGGTTTACGGCAGTACAAATTATTCTATTGATATAAACGGCGGAACTTACGGCTATATAAATCTTAGCTTAAATGAGCTTGGCGACGTTACAATTTTAAGCGCAATCGTTGAAGAACAAATTGAAGTTTCCGATGAAGAGGACAATTATTTCATAACTGACCTTTTTGATAGCAATTGCGTTACTTTAAAGAACGAATACGGCAAGCCCTTTACCTTAGATGAAGATGTTTCTTGCTACGACGGCTATATTGAATTTGCAAAGCACTCAACCTGTGAAGCGAAAGAGGAATACTTTGCAGATAATAAAAACCATTGGCTTGAATGCGAATGCGGTAGTATCGTTGGCGAAAAGCAAGCGCACACAGGCGGGGAAGCAACTTGTGTTAGCCTTGCTGTTTGCGAGGTTTGCGAAGAAGAATACGGCGACTATTCTCACCACCTTTTCGATAACAGGGGCGTATGTAGTGTTTGTAAGCAAATTACTTACGTTTACGCAAAGGTTGTGGCTTTAGGCGAAGAAATATTCTTTGGCAATATAGAAGACGCATTAGATTACGCTCAAACGGTAGAAAGTGCAACGGTTACTCTATTAGAGGACGCTTACGGCAACTATTTACCACTTTATAGCGGAAACATTACGCTTGATTTAAACGGCTATGACCTTGAAGTTGAAGAGCTTTCTCTTTACGGTGCAAACTTAACTGTTAAAGATAGCTTAAATTCTAAATATAACTACGTTGAATTTGAATTTACCACCGATATTTATTCGGGTACGCTTGTTATTGAAGGCGGTAACTTTGCTAATGATATTTGCTATTTTGACCTTGATCCAGAAGGTGACAGCGCAAGTTTAATAATCAAGGGTGGTAACTTTATGGGTGTAGATATCGACACCGATTCAGCTGGCGATTTAACCGTGATTATTGAAGGTGGAAGATTTGTTGACGCTTGCTATTTCGATATAGACGACGAACTTAATATTATGCTTCGTGGCGGTATCTTTGAAAAGGGTATTAGTATTGGAAACGACGGATACGAAAGCTACGACCTATTAAGCCTAATTTCAAACGTTGAATGCGTTTTAGCAACCGATAAGGCAGGCGAAGAAGTAACCTTTATAAACAGCGTTTTATACCCTGGTTATCTAAAGCTTAGCCATACTCAAACCGTTGTAGGCGATTATGACGGTAGCCACCATTGGAATAAATGCGCTTGTGGCGAAGTTTTATCTGAAAAGCAAGAGCATTCTTATACCGACGCTTGTGATGCAACATGTAACGAATGTAGCGCAATAAGGGAAGTTCCTAATCACGTTTACGATAATGCTTGCGATACAACCTGTAACGTATGTAGCGCAGAAAGGGAAGTACCCAATCACGTTTACGATAATAACTGCGATAGGGATTGCAACGTATGTAACGGTGAAAGAAGTATCGAGCACGTTTACGATAATGCTTGCGATACAACCTGTAATGAATGCGGTGAGGAAAGAAGTGTGGAAAATCACATTTGGAAAGAAACTATAACCGTTAAAGCAGCTACTACTAAAGAAAACGGCAAGGGCATTATTGAATGTGCGGTATGCGGTGAAAAACACGAAATAGTAATACCGGCAAAGGGCGGAATGAGCGCCGGCGGTATTGTTGCAACATCTGTTGGTGGAACACTTGCGGTTAACGCGGGAGTATTCTCTATTATTTGGTTTGCAGTTAAAAAGAAAAAATTCAAGGATTTGTTTACCAAGTAATCCCTCTAAAAAGAAAAAGGCGATAGACTAGTTCTATCGCCTTTTTTCCTTGCTAAATATTAAAAAATCACGCTATAAGTCGATTAACGGCATAAAGAGCAACAAAAAAAAGCCCTTTTAGGGCTTTTGAAAATGCTTGATTTTAAATAATACTTATCTTTAAATATCATCAGTAACAACGTTATCAAAGTCGCAAAGGTTGGCAAGTTTATAAATGCCGTTTGCGCAAAATTTAGTTTTATCAACTAGCAAGATTGCTTTTTTACTACGTTTTATTGCGGCAAGCTTTATCTCTTTTTGTTCTAAGGTGCGTTCATATACCTCTTCGTTATTTATTGCCGAGCAAGATAAAATACAAAGGTCAAAATTAAATTCTTCAATTTGTCTTGCCGTCCAGCTGCCCGTGGTCGAAAGTGAGCTTGAATGAATGCTTCCACCAACTAAAATTAGGTGCAGATTTTCTTTTTTACAAAGCTGAATGGCGGTTTGTAAGTTGTTGGTTACAACCGTTTTAAAGGATAAATCCATTCTTTCTGCAAGTGCAAGCGCGGTGCTTGAGCTATCTACAAAAAGACTGTTAAATGGTGGAATTAAAGGAAGAGCCTTATTTGCAATAAGCTGTTTAGCCTTGGCGTTTTCTACTAGGCGTAAGGAAAGTGATATGTCTTTTGCGTTATTAGGTAAAATTGCTCCGCCGTGGCTACGCTCAATAAGTCCTAGGGCTTGCATTTGCTTCAAATCTCTTCTTATAGTGGCTTCACTAACGTACAGTTTTTTTGCAATAAGTTTTACGTTTGCGTAGCGGTCTGCCTTTAATATTTCAATAATTTGAGTATGTCTTAATTGCACGCTTATACTCCCTTTTTTTGCGCATTTTTGCGCGTTTATGTTCATATTTTATCAAAATGGTGCTTTTGTGTCAATTAAATGAACAAATATAGACAAAATATATTTATTATGTTATAATAAAAAAAGTTAAAATAGGTATGCAAATTTTTATTCTTTAATCGGCTATATGCCGTAATAGGGGGAATATGGATTATTATTTAGCGATAGATATAGGGGCGTCTTCGGGCCGACATATTTTAGGGTGGCTTGAAAATGGTAAAATTTTCACACAAGAAATCTACCGTTTTCAAAATTCGCCCATAACCCAAGGCGAAAGCCTAAAGTGGGATATAGAATATCTTGAAGGTGAGGTTGTAAAGGGCTTAAAAAGGGCTAAAGAGCTAAACAAAACATCTAAGTTTATAGGTATTGATACTTGGGGTGTGGATTATGTTCTGCTTGATGAAAAGGATAAGCCAATCGAGGGTGCTTTTTGCTATCGCGACGGTAGAACGGGAAAGGTAATTGATAAAGTACATCAAATTCTTCGCTTTGACGACCTTTTTAATAAAACGGGTATTAGCTTTAACAGTTTTAATACTATTTATCAGCTTTATTGCGATAAAATAAGCGGTAGAATGCAAAGGGCAAAAAGCTTTTTAATGTTACCTGATTATTTGCATTTTTGCCTAACAGGGGTTAAAAAGCAGGAATATACAAACGCCACAACGACGGGCATGGTTAATGCTATTTCGCATACTTGGGATAAAGAAATTATAGAAAAGCTTGGCTTTAACTGTGATTTGTTTTGTAGTTTAACACAACCCGGCAATATGGTAGGGGCTTTTTCAAAGGAAATCGAAAAGCAAGTTGGCTTTACGGCAGAGGTTGTTTTACCTGCTACGCACGATACTGCAAGCGCTGTTTTATCTGCTCCGCTATACGGCAAAACACCATATATTTCAAGCGGAACTTGGTCGCTACTTGGGGTAGAAAACAACGTTGCTGAATGCGGAAAGGTGGCAATGGATTGTTCTTATTCTAACGAGGGAAGTATAGGCTTTAATTTTCGTTTACAAAAGAATATTATGGGGCTTTGGATGATTCAACAGGTAAGAAAAGAGCTTGATAATAAACATTCTTTTGAAGAACTTGCTCTGCTAGCAAGAGAAAACGTAAATGAAAGTGAAATAGACGTTAACAGTCCAAGATATTTAATGCCCAAAAGCATGATAGAAGAAATTTGCAAGGAAGTAGGTAAA
>JAFQBR010000318.1 GCA_017399665.1 Clostridia bacterium
AACGGCGTTATAGTTGGAACGGGCCCAAGATATTGCCCTTCTATTGAAACCAAGGTAGAGCGCTTTGCCGATAAAGAGCGCCACCAAATTTTCTTAGAGCCGGAAGGAGCTGATACCAACGAAATTTACGTTCAAGGTATGTCTACCTCTCTTCCCCAAGACGTTCAAGAGCAAATGTACCGCACCATTAAGGGCTTAGAAAACTGTGAGATTATGCGCTATGCGTACGCTATTGAATACGACTGTATAGACAGTATGGATCTTCTTCCCACCCTTGAATACAAGCGTGTTTCAGGGCTTTATTGCGCAGGTCAGGTAAACGGCACCAGCGGTTACGAGGAAGCTGCCGCTCAAGGTCTTATTGCAGGTATTAACGCATCTTTAAAAATGCGTGGGGAGCAGCCCTTTATTCTTCGCAGAGACGAGGCGTATATCGGCGTTATGATAGACGATCTTGTTACCAAGGGAACGGACGAGCCCTACCGTATTATGACTTCACGCGCAGAGCATAGAATATTCCTTCGCCAAGATAACGCGGACTTCCGCCTTACCCAGCGCGGTAGAGATTGCGGACTTGTGGACGATTACCGCTACGGCGTGTTTATGGAAAAATGCGCTATGCGTGAAAAGCTGTTTGCAGAGCTTTCTATTTCTCATCCCGCAAAGGAAATGACCGAAATCGTGGTTAAGCACGGCGGTAATATTCCCCAAAACGGACTTTCTTACAAGGATTTAATAACCAGAAATATTCCCATTCGCGAAATACGCGATACCTTTAACGCATTCGTTGGAATTTCTGAAGATTTATTAGATAGCGCAGAAACGGAAATTCGCTACGGCGGATATTTAGAAAAACAAAACCGCGAAATAGAGCGCGCTAAAAAATTAGAAGAAAAGCGTTTGCCTGAAGATATAGATTACAACTCTATTGAGGGATTACGCTTAGAAGCGCGCCAAAAGCTAACGCAGGTTCGCCCCTTAAACTTAGGGCAAGCCGGCAGAATCCCCGGCGTTAACCCTGCCGACGTTGCAGTTTTAATGGTTTATTTAAAAAAATAAGGCTTTAAACAATTGCAATTAACCATATAAAAAAAGCAAAGCCCCGCTTTAAAAAGCGAGGCTTTTTTAATGTAATTTAATAAAAAAGTTAGCCTATAGCGCGATTAACCCACGTTATAGGCTTTTTTATCAACCTCAAGGTTGTATATAATGCACCAAAGGTGCAATTCATGCCGTAAGCAATTCACGAAGGCATAGCCTTCAATTCATGCAGACCAAAGTTTGCAAATCATTGCGTAAGCCAACGGCGTGTATATAATCACTCGCTTGTATAATTATAAACAATAGTATATTCTCCCGTGGATGAATCCCAACTATTTGCTTTTGAAATTGCATTCCATTGTTCTTTGGTTCCACAATAATTTATAGAAGTTAAACTACTACAGCTAGAAAATGTGTAACCACCAATAGAAGTAACGGAATCGGGAATTACCACTGAGGTTAAACTAC
Source organism: Clostridia bacterium (assembly GCA_017399665.1). Next base: position 1,510 of record JAFQBR010000318.1, read on the forward strand.
TGCAATTACGGAACGCAGAATAACCAATCGAAGTGACTGAATCACCTATTACTACTGAAGTTAAACTACTGCAATACCAGAACGCATGTGAACCAATGAATTTGCAATTACTATCTATATTAGCAGAAGTTATATCTGTGGATGTAGTGACTGCTAAATATAAATA
>JAFQBR010000319.1 GCA_017399665.1 Clostridia bacterium
CAATAGCGCATTTGAACTTGCTCTTTCATGTGTTAATTCAAAAGGTGCATTAGAAGCAGTACAATTTTTAATGACCGCAGCTGGCGCGTTAGGTATGCTTAACGGTCAAGCGTTAGATTTATATTATGAAGATAAGGTAGTTGATGAAAAGGAAGATCTTTTACTTTCAATTCACGAATATAAAACGGGGAAGCTTTTGACCGCGCCATTAGTTATGGCGTCTTTAATTGCTGATGGCAAATATCTTAATGAATTAACTGAAATAGGCAATTTAACGGGAAAATTATTCCAATTTTCTGATGATTTACTTGACGTTATAGGAACATTTGAAGACCTTGGAAAAACTCTTGGTAAAGACGACTATGCGGGTAAGCTTACAGCCATATCAGTTTATGGAAAAGACAAAACTGAACAAATGATTAACGAGATGTATTTGTCTATCGTAAAAACACTAAAAAACCTAGATAACAACTCGTTTTTTATAGATTTTTACACATATATGAAAAATAGAAAAAACTAATGAGATTAGATACGTTTCTTGTTAAATCTAACAAGTTTAAATCACGAAATAAAGCCTCTGAATCAATACAACGTGGCGAAATTAAGGTTAACAGTAAAGTAGTAACAAAGCCTGCTTTTAACGTGATAGAAAGTGATTTGATTGAAATTATTTATAAAGAAGAGCCCTTCGTGTCAATAGGCGGTAATAAGCTCAAACGTGCAATCGAAAAGCTTAATCCGTCAATTTGTAACAAAATTTTTATCGACGTTGGAGCTTCAACCGGCGGTTTTACCGATTGCCTACTTCGTAACGGCGCAAAAAAGGTATACTGTGTAGACGTTGGCAATAACTTATTAGATGCTAAAATTGCTAATGACAGCAGGGTTATAGTAATGGATAACACCAACGCACGTTATCTTAAGCCCGCTGATTTTCAAGAGCTAGTAGACGCAATTGTGATTGATTGCAGTTTTATTTCCCTTGAATATATTTTGCCTCCACTTATCGATTTACTTAACGAAGATGGCTACATTTTAGCCCTAATTAAGCCACAATTTGAACTACAGGAAAGAATAAATTTAAAAAATGGAATCTTACGAAACGATAAAGAAAGAGAAAAAATACTTAAGAGATTGTATGATTTTTGTATTCAACTAAATCTTATTCCAAAGGGCTTAACTTGCGTTACCGTTGATACAAAGAAAAATTTAGAGTATATATTTTTAATTTCAAAAAAAGGACTAATATCGTCGTTCGAAGATATATTAATATAAAAAATGAAAGTTGCAATTTACTCAAAAAACAATCAGCAAACAACTAAATATTTAACTGAGTTTAAAAGGCTTGCAAATTTTGAAATATGTGACATTGACAACGCTTCTTCGGCTGATTATATCGTGGCTTTCGGTGGCGATGGCTCGACATTAAAATGTGTACTGCATGCAATTCGCCTTAATGCACCAATCATTGCCGTTAACACTGGAAATTTAGGCTTTTTGAGCGCATATTCACCAAACGAAATCGAAAAATTGATTTGCGATATTGATAACAACAATATTCAATTTGAAGAAAAAACTCTTTTGCAATGCGAATTAAACGATAAAAAGTATTTTGCGTTGAACGAGGTTGTAGTAGAAAGAGATAATTCTGAAAGATGCGAAACTAATACTTTTTCTTTGCATATTGAAAATTTATTAGCGGAAAAAGTAGCTTCTGACGGATTTATGATTGCAACGCCAACCGGTTCAACGGCATATTCTTTATCTGCAGGCGGTCCGGTGCTACATCCACAAACTGATGCATTTATTGCTACATCTGTGTGTTCACACTCTACAAATGCAAAATCTATTGTATACCCACAAAACTGTCTTGCAACAATTACAGTAGAAAGTGCTTATAAACCTTGCCTAGTATTTAGTGACGGGGTTTATATTACAAAAGCAAAGGTTGGGCAAGTATTAACCTTCACAAAAGCACCTTTTAGCATAAAAATAGCAACGCGAAATGATTTTTTCACCTTACTAAATAATAAATTCCAAGGCTGGTCAAAGCAGGAGTAATATTTATGTCAAAAATTAAACGTCAGCAAAAATTACTTGATATTATTAAGCAGTACGAAGTTGAGACGCAAGAAGAATTAATTGTAATTTTAAATAATTCAGGTTATAACGTAACACAGGCAACGGTATCTCGTGATATCAATGAATTAAAGCTTATTAAAGTCGCAGGTAAACATAAAAAATACCGTTACGTTCAAGTAACTCAAAGCAAGCAAATTGATAATTCTAAATTTATCAGTTTATTTAAGGCTGCCGTTATTTCAATTGAGGTCGCTCAAAATTTAATTGTTGTAAAAACTTTAATTAGTAACGGAGCACCAGTAGGCGCAACGGTTGATAGCCTAAACTATAAGGAAGTTGTTGGTTGCGTTGCAGGTGACGATACTTTGCTTATAGTTACGCATAATACTGAAGAAGCTACTATCGTTGCTGCACGCCTTCAAGAATTATTATAAGGTAGTTTTATGCTTGTAAGTTTATCTATTAAAAACGTAGCCTTAATTGACCAAGTAGAAATTGAGTTTTCTAACGGACTAAATATTCTTTCAGGTGAAACTGGTGCAGGAAAATCAGTTATTCTTGATTCTATTAATTTTGTTCTTGGGGCAAAAGCTGATAAATCAATGATTCGCCATGGTCAGGATTATTCTTTAGTTACCTGCGTATTTAATGAATATCCAAATTCAGTAAGCGAAATTTTATCTGAATATGATATTGAACAAAGTTCCGAACTTGTAATCAAACGTAAATTTGATATTAACGGCAACGGTTATATTAAATTAAACGGTGAAAACGTAACAGCTACTATGTTACGTAAGGTTACAGCGCATCTAGTTGACGTTCATGGTCAAAGCGAACATTTTTTATTACTTTCGAAGGCAAAACAACTTGAATGTGTTGATAAAGGAGCTTTAAATCAAAAGGAAATTGCAAAGCTTTCCCAAGTCGTTTCAAATTTAAATGAATTGCAAAATTCGCTTGAAAAATTAGGTGGCAACCCTGAAGAACGCTTTAAACGTATCGATTTATTAAATTATCAAATTAATGAAATCAATAAAGCAGAACTCCGTGACGGCGAAAAAGAAGAGCTTATTGTTGAAAAAAATAAAATAAACAATCTTGAAAAACTTTATTCTGCATTTAACGGCGCGTCATCAGTAATTAGAACGGAAAATGGTGTAACTGATTTATTAATTACAGCAGAACAGTACCTTAAATCTATTGCCGATTTAGATAATGAATACGAAAATTTATTAGATAGAATTCGCTCCGCGCGTGAAGAAATTGCTGATATTGGATCTTCACTTGCAAATTTTGCAGATAATTTAGAAGATGGCGAATTAAATATTGAATATATTGAACATAGGCTTGAAATATATCATTCATTTGCAAGGAAATACGGCAACTCTTATCAAGAAATAATAGAATATTATAATCAGGCTGTAAAAGAACGTGACGATTTACTCAATTTCGAGGAAAATTGCAGTTTAATGATTGATTCTATTAAAAAATCTAGAGAAGAGGCTTATATATTAAGCAAAGCTTTATCATCTAAAAGAAAACAATACGCAAAAGATTTTGCAACTAAAGTTACTGCAAAGCTATGCGAGCTAGGTATGCCTAATGCTAAATTTGAAGTAAGTTTTGAAAATTTACCCGAGCTTAACGACGTAAAAACTTTTTCAAGCTTAGGTCTTGATAAAATTGAATTTTTATTTTCTGCAAACGCCGGCGAACCATTAAAACCTCTTTCAAAAATTATCAGCGGGGGCGAAATGAGCCGCTTTATGCTTGCTTTAAAAACGCAACTTTCTGTTGATTCTTCAACCTATATTTTTGATGAAATTGACGCTGGTATTAGCGGTATTACCGCAAGTATTGTTGCAAAGCAATTTGCACAAATATCAAAAAGCAAGCAAGTTATAGCTATATCGCATTTACCGCAAATTACCGCTATGTCAGATACTTCGCTATTAATCAAAAAGCACGAAGAAACTAACAAAACGGTTACCGAAGTAAAACTTTTAAATAATAAAGATAAGATTGCTGAAATAATTCGTTTGATTGGCGGAAGTGAAGGTGATGAAATAGCCGTTGCCCACGCAAGCAATATGATTACTGAAGCAAAAAATTACAAATCAACATTATAAAAACTATTTGACCTTTCTACCTAGAGGTAAAAGGTCTTTTTGATATAAAGAAAAACCACGCGATAGTCGCGTGGTTCAGTAAAGGTTTACCGATGAGTCTTGAAAATAAAACTCCGATTGTGTATAATGAAAGTATGACCTGCCAGTCAAAAATCAAAAACACAATCGGAGGATATTAAA